>NZ_CP025257.1:302738-605476 GCF_002843565.1 Mesoplasma syrphidae | reverse complement strand
AAGTGACTTAGATAAGAGATTGTTAACTGGTGAAGAGCTAGAAAAGCTTAAACATCGTGAAAAAGATCATTATCATGGAATTCATCACTTTGATGAGTATGGAAATCATGATGATTATATGGAGGATGAATTCAAACCATCACACCATTTTAAATTTTCAAAAAAGAACTTAACTTTTAAAATTTCTTTAACAGCTGTGTTCTTAGCTCTATCAGTTGTTGTCAGCTTATTAGATATTTTATTAGAAACTTTGGCATTGCCTGTGGGAGATCAAGTTTTTATTCAAACAAGATTTCTAGATATAGTATTAGTTGTTACTTCTATTGCCACATTAGGGCCATTATTTAGTTCATTGTTAGGAGCAATTCAACCCATTATGCATAACTTAATTCATGGAATGGAACATGGTTGAATTCAGCCAATGCTTGATATGTTTCAAAATATTTTAATTGTTTGAGTTGTTTGATTAATTTTTTATATCATTTTTCAAAACTCTCCAATTCATCGTGACGAAAATAAGAAAGTTTATGAAACTAAAAGATGAGTGCCTATGCCAATTATTGTTTTAGTTGTAGCAATTATAGCTACAATAAGTTTTATTCTAGCTTTATATATTCAAAGTAAAGTTTCACCAAACTCACCACTTTTACCAGGTCATGATCACGATCATGATCACGACCATCACGGAATGTTAGAAACGATTGCAGGAGTTAATTTAAAAGTAGTTTTCGCTATTTTTGGATGAAATATCTTACGATACGGTATTGCATTTGTGCTGTTTGTTTTAATAGAGGGCAGAATGAGAATTATCAATCATCGTTATAAATAAAGTTTTAAACTAAAACCCTAACATTTAAGTGGTTTTAGTTTTTTTCTTACTCTAATTGTTATAAAATAGAATGTATATTGTGGGGTGTTGCAATGGCCGAATTTATTTCAAGAAAAGAACGTAATGCTGCTTTGATTGCTAATACAAATCAGGAAATCGAAAATTTAAAAAACTACAATGATATGGATAGTTATGTTTCATCAGTTTTGACAACCCTAAACATTGTTGACTCAAAATATTTTTCAAAAATATATGATGAGTTAAAGGCTGAATTTGATATTGGAAAATTTTATTTGGGAAAGGATAAGTCAAAATATATTATTAATCCAGAAGTTTTAATTAACATAAAAAATCAATATGACAAAATTATTTTGAACTCCATTAATAAAGTAAATCTGGATAATGATAAAATTATTAAATCGCAGTTGATTTCTGATGATGACTTTTATATTGATGAAAATCGAATCATTTACGAAAATATTCGAAATATACAACTTGAGCAAAATCAAAAAAATAAAAACCAGGAAGAATTGAATCGAGATAAGAAAATTGCTCTTAGAAATGTTACAGAGAAAGAATTTAAAGCAATTAGAGAGAAAATCGGGACTAATCCAGCTTCGCAAGTATTTTTAAAAGGTCGAGATTCAGTTTATAAAAATATTCGTGAAATTTTAAAAAAGAGTGAAAATTATAAAGTCAAAACAAAATGATATGTAATTACAGCAACACTACTGATTGTTGTAATGGCACTTGCAATTGTAGTTCCCATATTTGTTTAAAAAGAAAGGTTCATTATGAGTAAAAAAATTATTGTTGCAGTTGATGGCACTTCAGGGTCTGGAAAAACTGAAACTTTTAAACGGGTAGCGGAAATTATTGGTTATGAATTTATTGATACCGGTTTAATGTACAGAGCATTTACATTATTGGCAATTAATGAGAAAATTGATTTTAATTCAACATTAGAGATAACAAGATTGATAGAAAAATTTAATTATCAAGTTAAAAATGGCAAACCATATTTAAATGGCAAAGAAATTGGAGACCGCTTAAGAGATAACGACATTGTTAAGTATATTAATTTTATTACTGTAGTTCCAGAAGTTAGAAATAAGATGGTTGAAGCTCAAAGAAAAATGGTTTTGGGTGGAGGATTTATTGAAGTGGGTCGTGATATTACATCAGTTGTCTTAACAGATGCTGATTTAAAAATTTATTTAGATTCATCAATCGAAGTTCGCGCTAAACGACGTTACGAGCAAAATCTTTTGCTAGGAATTACTGATGAAAGCTTGGAAGGTATTAAACAAGCCATTATCAAAAGAGATGCTACTGATAAAAATCGAGAAGTAGGCCCGTTAATTCTTACAAATGATGCTTGATTTATTGATAACTCAAATCTATCAATTGTAAATGTTGTAGATATGGTTGTTAAAAAAATAAAAGAAATGGAATTAAATTAATATGAGAAAAAAAGGAATTGTCGCTATTGTTGGAAGACCCAATGTAGGAAAATCTTCATTATTTAACAGAATTATTCGTGAAAAAAAATCGATAGTTGAAGATATTCCTGGAGTTACTCGTGATCGTATTTATGGTAATGCTGAATGATTAACTCGTCAATTTATTATAATTGACACGGGTGGAATTACTCTTGAAGATCAGCCTTTTGCTAAAGAGATTAAAATTCAAGCAGAAATTGCAATGACAGAGGCGGACGTTATTGTATTTTTATTAAATCATCAAGATGGACTGACAGACGAAGATAAAGTAATTGCACGAATTTTGTATAAAACTAAAAAACCAGTGATTGTAGCCGTTAATAAATATGATAAAAAAGGCTTATCAACTGATGCTTATGAGTATATGTCTATTGGATTAGGAGAACCAATTATGATCTCGTCAACTCATGGAATTGGAGTTGGGGACTTGTTGGATAAAATGATTGCGGAAATGCCCAAAATTGAAGACGAGATAAAAGACGATCGTACAAGAATGGCAATTATTGGAAAGCCCAACGTAGGAAAATCTTCTTTAGTCAATTCTTTAGTTGGAGAGGAACGAATGATTGTTTCAGAAATTGCTGGAACGACATTGGATGCAGTTGATTCTAACTTACAAGTGAATGGGAAAAAGTATACATTAATTGATACTGCGGGGATTCGTCGTAAAAGCAAGGTATTTGAAACAATTGAAAAGTATAGTTATTTGCGTTCGTTAACGACAATTAATAGCGCTGATATTGTTTTGTTAATGATTGACTCTTCTGTTAAAATTACTGATCAAGATACTAATATTGGTGGATTGGCTTATGAAGAGCGCAAGCCAATTATTATTATTGCCAATAAGTGAGATTTAGTCAAAGATAAAGAAAAGCAAATTTTAAAAAAAGAAGATGAAATTAGAGCATATTTTAAATATTTACAATATGCTAAAATTATTTTTGTTTCCGCTCATGATAAAACTCGAATTGGAAAAATTTTTGAAGCAGTAGAAGACGTCAAGGAGGCACTAAATAGAAAAATTAAAACTTCAGTATTTAATGAAGTCTTGAACAGGGCACAATTAATTAATCCTGCTCCAAATCACAATGGTGGCAGACTAAAAATTTATTATGGTTCTCAAGTTGAAGCTTATCTACCGACATTCGTAATGTTTGTAAATAACCCTAGTTATGTTCATTTTTCATATAAACGTTTTTTAGAAAATCAAATCAGATTACAATTTGGATTTGATGGTGTACCAATTACACTTCTATTTAGAGAAAGGAAATAATTTATGAATAAAAACGTCACAATTATTGGAACTGGAGCATATGGAACAGCTTTGGCAAATGTCCTTTCTGATAATGGTCATAATGTTTTGATGTATGGAATTGAAGAGACACAAGTAAATGATATTAATATCAATCATGAAAATTCATTTTTTTTTAAAAATATAAAAATTAACTCTAAAATTAAAGCAACTTCTGATCTTGCAGCAGCCTTAGAAAATACCGAAATTTTAATTTTGGGAGTACCTTCTTTTGCAATCAGAGGCGTACTTCAGGACATTAAAAAGTATGGTAAAAATGAAATGGTTATTGTTAATACTGCTAAAGGTCTTGACGACAAGGAATTGGGTCTGCTATCAGATGTTATTAAAAAAGAATTCGCTGGAACAGGATTAATGAAGTGCTACACAGCACTTTATGGCCCAAGTGTAGCTATTGAAGTTATTGAAAGAAAACCAACAGGGTTAATGTTAGTTAGCGATGATATTAATGCTGCTAGTGAAAATGCAAAAATTTTTACAAATGAATATTTTTTCGTATATCCTTGAGATGATATTGCGGGATGTGAAATTGGAGCAGCTTTAAAAAATACTGTAGCCATTGCTGCGGGAATTTTTAGTGGATTCAAAGCCGGAGATAATGCACAAGCATCATTAATTACTTTAGGATTAAATGAAATTTACATTATAGCAAAAGAATTTGGTGCAAAAGTTGAAACTTTTTTAAATTATGCGGGTTTGGGAGATTTAATTTTGACAGCTTCGTCAGTTAAATCTCGTAATTTTAGACTAGGGGTGGCAATTGTTGAGCAAGGTGACGCAAAAACTGCACTATTAAATACCCAATATACTGTTGAAGGAGTTGCATCTGCTGAAATTGCATATAAAATCTGCAAAAAAATGAAAATAAGTAGTTCGCTTTTCGAAATTATATATGAAATTCTATATAATAATAATAGGCCAATATCACTGATAAATAATGTTTTTAAAAATGTGAATCTGGTTTAAATAAAAACACATTTATTTAAAGTTAAATTAGATAAGAGGGAAAATATGACAAAAAAAGAATTAATTGAAGAAATTTTAACTAATGAAGATATTTCAAAAACACAATGCGAAGATATCGTTAATACAATTTTTGAAAAAATTGGAAACGAATTAGCTTCAGGAAAAGAAGTATCAATTGCTGGATTTGGTAAATTCGGTATTAGTGAAAGATCATCACGTGAAGGTGTTAATCCAAGCACTGGTGAAAAAATTACTATTAAAGCTTCAAAAAGTGCGAAATTTAAACCAGCTAAACAATTAAAAGAATCACTAAACAAATAAGAAAAAAACATATAAAATTAAAAGTAAGGGTTTGAAAACCTTTGCTTTTAATTTTATATAAGGAGACAAATATGTTAATAGATTTGCTAAAAAAAGGAGTTATATCAAAGGATAATTTACTTTTTGATAACTATAAAAAAATAGACTTAAATGAAAAGCAGGTAATGATTGTTAAAATGATTATGCATATTAGCAAAAGCGAAAATAAGTTTGTTACTCCAAGAGTAGTAGCAACAAAAATGACGCTAAGCGAAACAGAAATAGAAAATGAAATTGAAGACATGATTGAAAAAGGATTAGTTAAAATTGTTGCAAAAAATATTGATTTTTCACCATTGTTTTTAAAACTCGCGATAACTTCTGAGCAAGAATATTTAGCTCTTGAGGATAAAAGTTTTATTGCCACAATTCAAGACCAATTATCATTTGAACTTGAAGAAGAGCAAATCAAAGAGCTGGCCAATATTATTAATGTTAATGTTTCAAAAAAACAGTTGTTGGAAATTTTAGGTTCTGAAGACACTATTAATACTTACAGTGAGTTTGTTAAGCGTATTGGCAAATTAATTAACAATAAGCCAAAGGGGATCACCAAATTTAACTGACTAGACAATTAAGAAATTTAAGATAATCAAGTTTTAGTTCGTATGTTAAATACAATTTATAAGCGTTTTCTTCAAATCATTTATATGAAATGCGTTTTTTGATATTATTTGCATACTCTTTAATCTTTAAAAAATCTATAATAAAAAATTCTTCATATTTTCCAAAATAAATAATTACAAAGCTAATACCTTTAAAATAACAAACATAACTAAGTTTTGTTTGTTGATTTTTTCGTAACCCTTTGAAGTCAAAGTAGTCTTGATAAGTTTCTTTTGCTTCAAATTCAAAGTATTGACCTTGATAAACGCCAATATAATCACAATTAAAGTTTTCTTTAAAATTGGCATTAATAATTTTTTTGTTATTGGTTTGAACTAAATTAATATTTGTGGGAATTTTTGTCACCAAACAAAGTTTTTCTTTCAAATATTTTTGATTAGTAATGTTAATAATGGTTTCCAAATATTGGCCCAAATTGTTAATAGGATGCATTTATTCACCTCAATAAGAATTAGAAAAATGCTAAAATTATTTATGAAAGTAGGTAAAATATGAAAATAAATCCAAAGTTAACTGCAGAAGAAATCTTAGAGACTGAATTTTTAGTTGAACTAAAAGGATATAGAATTGAAGAAGTTGATGATTTTTTAGATACTATTCGTCAAGATTATATTCTATTTACCGAAACTCTAAAAATTCTTGAAAGCGAAAATCAAATGCTTCAAAAAGAAAACCAAAATTTGCTTCAGGAAAAAAATGATTTAGTTGTTTTGAATAAAGCTCTGAAATCAGAAAGTCATGCCAAAGAAATCGAAGAAGTATCAAACGGGGCTTTTATTAAAAGAATTGCCAATATTGAAAAATTATTGCACGACGTTGATAAAAATATTAAAAAAATGAAAAGTGAAAAATAATTTAAATTGATTTCTTTTAAAGTATTAAAAGTGATAATAATAAGATAAAATAAATAAGAGATTTTGAGGGTCAATCGCTATACTTTAAAGATAGTATAGAGGAAAGTCCACGCTTGCACAATCTGCGATGATTGTAGTGATTATGCTAGTTGAAAAAATAAAACTAGGCAATATTTATATTGACGGCTTAACTAACCTAAGGGAAACTACGGTGATGTTATTAAAGTGCCACAGAGACGATTAAAGGGAAACCTGGAAATGGAACGCGGTAAACCCCATAAGCAAGAAACTCAAATTTTGGTAGAGGAGTTTAACTAATAGAAATGAATATTAGTTAGAAGCGAAAGCTAGATAGATGGTTGACACTGGGAACAGTACAAAACGTGGCTTATTATCAAAATCTCATCATATTTTTTAATAGGTCGTGGTGATAAAATGAATACTAATGTAAAACAAATTATTGAAATTCTTAAGCAAAGAAATTTAAAAATTTCAGCTTGTGAATCTTTTACAGGTGGACTGTTTAGCTCTACTTTTACTGATGTTGCTGGAGCAAGTAAAGTATTTGTTGGATCATTTATCTGCTATAGTAATGAATTTAAAATTAAACAAATTAAAATAGCAAAACAAGTTATTAAAAAATATGGGGTAATTTCGCAAGAATGTGCTGAAGCAATGGCTTTTAAAACAAATAAAAAACTCAAAACAAATTTATGTGTAAGTTTTACTGGGAATGCCGGGCCATCATCATTTGAAAATCAGCCAGTTGGTTTAAGTTATATTACGATTTATTACTTAGGAAAGCAATGAACCTTTAAATTTTTTAAACCTAATTTAACAAGAGAAAGATATAAACAAGAAGCAGTGGCCTTTGTATTAACAAAAATTATTGAAATTCTCCAATAGTTTTTGTTTTTTTTCTAATTCTTATTGGAATGGAGAAAAATATGAGTAATATAAACTTATTAAATAGAAAAGGAGTTTTCAAAAATGAGCAAAGATAGTCAAAACATTTGAGAAAACGAAACTCTTAAAACAGTTTTAAAAGATATTGAAAAAAGTTTTGGTAAAGGTGCAATTATGAAATTGGGAGATAATCAAGATCTCGCAATTGAAACAATTTCATCAGGAAGCTTTTTAATAGATCAGGCAATCGGAATTGGTGGTTATCCAAAAGGGCGAATTATCGAAATTTTTGGTCCTGAGTCATCAGGAAAAACAACTTTAGGATTACATGCTATTGCTCAAGCACAAAAAAGTGGAGGAACTGCAGCTTTTATTGATGCCGAACATTCCCTAGACCCTAATTATGCAAAACGTTTAGGTGTTGATATTGACAATCTTCTAGTTAGTCAACCTGACCATGGAGAACAAGCTTTGGATATCTTGGAATTACTAGTACGTTCAGAAGCGTTGTCTATCATTGTAATTGATTCTGTAGCAGCTCTTGTTCCAAAAGCAGAACTTGAAGGTGAAATGAGTGATCAATCAATTGGTTTACAAGCACGACTAATGTCTAAAGCACTACGAAAGTTGAATGGAATTATATCAAAAACAAATACTGTTGTTATTTTTATTAATCAGCTACGAGAAAAAGTTGGTATTATTTTTGGAAATCCTGAAATTACTCCAGGTGGACGTGCATTACGCTTCTATTCTTCTATAAGATTAGAAGTTCGTAAAGGAGAACAAATTTCAGTTAATGGTGAAGTTACAGCTAATAAAATTAAGGCTAAAGTTGTTAAAAATAAAGTTTCAGCACCATTTAAAACAGCATTGATAACTATTAATTACAATCAAGGAATTGATCGCAATAATGAAATTTTAGAATTGGCAACTTTGTATAAAGTAATTGAAAAGTCTGGAGTCTGATATTCTTATGAGGGTGAAAAAATTGGTCAAGGAAGACAAGCAGTAAGTAACTGAATGAATAACAATCTTGAAAAAATGAAATCTATTGAGGCCAAGGTTCGTGAATTAAGCAAATAAACCAACAGTGTTTGGTTTTTATTTTGATAAAGACTATAATAGTATATGCATGGTAAAACATGTATCCACGCTTTTTTAACAAAGGAGTTAAAATGGTACAAATAATTATTATTGCAATTTTAACAATTGCAATAATTGGAGCAGCCAGCTTAATTATTTGAATGTTGGTTTCAAAAAGCCGTAAACATCAAATTGAAAAAGCTATCAAGGTTGCAAAAATCGAACGAAAACAAATTCTTGGTAGTGCTTATCGAGAAATAAATGATATAAAATTAGCATTTGAAAAAGAAAAAGAATTTGAATTTTTGGAAATAGCAAATGAAAAAACTCGAATTAAAAATCAGCTATCGGCAATTGAAAAAGATCGTGAGCGCTTGGAGTTAAAAGAAAAGCGCTTGGAATTAAAAGAAAACGACTTAGAAAAACGTGCAAAAGAGTATGATAAACGAATTTCAGAGATTATCAGTTTATTAGAACAAATTTCAGAAATGAGCAAAGAAGAAGCAAAAGCTTTATTGCTAAAAAAAGTCGAGCAAAAATCATCTAAGGAATTGAGTACTTTTATAAAGAATGCAGAATTAGTTGCACATTCTAGGGCAAAGGCAATTTCGGATCAGATTATTATTGGGGCGATGGAAAAATATACAACAAATGTTGTAAATGAAAAAACATCAAACATTGTAAAACTTCCATCTGATGAAATGAAGGGCCGTGTTATTGGAAAAGATGGTCGTAACATTAAAGCTTTTGAACAATATGGTGGAGTTGATATTTTAGTTGATGAAACTCCTGGAGTTGTAACTATTTCTTCATTCAATCCCATTCGTCGCGAAATAGCTACTCGAACACTGGAAAAATTAATTGCAGATGGAAGAATTCAGCCAGTTAAAATCGAAAGTGAGATTGAAAAACAGCGTCTTGAATTAGAAGATATAATTATTGAAACAGGATATCAGACAATTCGCGAACTAAATATTTCTAATATGGATATTGAATTAGTTAAGTTAATTGGGCGTTTAAAATATCGAACAAGTTATGGACAAAGTGTGCTTATGCATTCTTTAGAAGTAGCAAAAATTGCTGGAGCAATTGCTGCAGAATTGAAACTAAATATTAAGGAAGCAATAAGAGCAGGCCTTCTTCATGATATTGGAAAAGCAGTGGATTTTGAAGAAGAAGGAAGTCATGTTTTACTTGGAGTTAAAATTGCAAAAAAATATGGTGAAAGTGAAATCGTCATTAATGCAATTGAATCACATCACGAGGATGTTCCAAAGAATAGCGAAATTGCTGCTATTGTTTCAATTGCTGATTCAATTTCAGCATCTCGACCAGGAGCTCGTAACAATACAATATCAGAATTTATTTCTAGGATGACTGAAATTGAAAAAATTGGAAATGATATTCCAGGTGTTAACCAAACATACGCTTTACAATCGGGTCGTCAAATTCGAGTAATTGTAGATCCTATGCAAGTTAGTGATGCCGAACTTTATCAAATTGTTGAAAAAGTTAAAGAAGGGGTATTAAAAGCAGTTATTGTTCCTGGAGAAATTACAATTACCGTTATTCGTGAAAAAAGAGAAATTTATATAATAAAATAAAAAACTGTTACTTTGCAATAAAAGTAACAGTTTTTAAATTTAATACTCGTTTGTTATTGTAGTTTACAATAGTCTCAATAGTTTCATATCCTGCAGACATTAAAATTGACTTAAACTCATCAACTCCATATCAATTAAGATTAAATTGCTGAATTTCCTGAGATGCAATTTCATTATTTTTATACAAAGTATAGTTTATTTGCGAATATGTTTTTTGCTTTAATCAATCAATTTCTTTAGAATAACTTTTAAGTAAAATATTTTCGGTCTTGCTAATTGGATAGCTATATTCATGCATTTGCCCACTTTGATAAGAAGTCGGATATATTAAATCAATATAAAGTTTTCCAGAATTTGTTAAGTGGTTTTTAAAATTTTGCAAAATGGCTAGCATTTCTTCACGACTTTCAACCAAACACAAACTTCCGTTTGGCATAATAATAGCTTCAAACTTTTTTGCAATCGCAAAATCTTTTAGATTGCCTAAAACTAATTGCGTTTTACAGTTATACTTTTCACAATTTTGCTGACAAATCGCTAGCATTTCTTGAGAAAAATCTATACCAATAATGTTAATACCTCTACGTAAAAGAGGTATTAACATTCTTCCATTCCCAACTCCAGCTTCCAATATTAAGCCATCAACTGGCAATAATTGATTGGTATAAAATTCAATATCTCCATCAATACTTGTACCGGGAGGCTTTGTCAAATTATAAATTTGAGAACTTAGAGTACCATAATAATTTTTTTCCATCTTAAACATCCCACCTATAAAAAGATTATATCTAAAACAAAATCAAGTAAAATAATATTGGAAGTGATTTAAATGAAAAATATTGATCAGATTAAGAAAGAATTAATCTCTAATCATTGTTCAAACTTTGAACTGATAGAAAAAAGAGAGTTTACTAGAGCTCTAAACATGATATTTGATTTGGAAAAAATGTTGTATTTAATTGTTGGCTCAATTGATAATGAACCATGATTGCTATTGTTAACTGATCAAAGAATTATTATGATTCAAAAAGAAACTGAAATGGGAAGTTTTATTCAGCAGTATGGTTTAGAAGAAGTTAATGATTTAAAACTTGATAGTTTTGGAAAGATTGCTGCGCTGACTTTTATTTTTGAAAATAAATCTTTGATAAAAGTGGACTATCTTAGTTTAAAACAGGCTAATGAATTTGGTCGTTTATTAGTTGAAGCTATTGAAAATTGAACGAATAAACTAGACCAGTTTTTGGTATAATTAAAAGAACTAATAAATAATATATTAAAAGGAGAATTACAAATGGCATTTGGAGATTTTTTATCAAAAAGAATGAAAAAATCGATTGAAAAAAATATGAAACAATCGACTTTGCACGCAGACAATATTAAAGATACACTCAGAGAAATTAGACTTGCTTTGTTAGAAGCAGATGTTAACGTTGATGTTGTTAAAGCTTTAATTGCTAACATTAAAGAAAAAGCTGAGGGTGGATATATTGAAGAAGGAGTTAAGGCTCATCAGCAAATGGTTAAATTAGTTCATGAAGAATTAATTACTGTTTTGGGAAAAGAAAATGCTCCATTAAACTTATCAAAAAAGCCAACTGTAATTATGATGGTTGGATTACAGGGGTCCGGAAAAACTACAACAACTAATAAATTGGCATATTTGTTATCGAAAAAAAATGCTAAAAAGCCATTGATGGTTGGATTAGATATTTATCGTCCGGGGGCAATTGATCAATTAATTGAATTGGGGCAAAAAAGCAATATTCCTGTGTTTGAAAAAGGAAAACAGTCGCCATTAAAAACAGCCAAGCAAGCAATTGAATTTGCAGAAAATAATGGTCATGATGTAGTCTTATTAGATACTGCGGGTCGTTTGCAAATTGATAAAGAATTAATGAACGAATTGAATGAGTTAAGAAAGTCAACTTCGCCAAGTGAAATTTTGTTAGTAGTTGATGGGATGATTGGACAAGAAATTATTAATGTGACAAACGAATTTAATAGTTTGTTGAAATTATCAGGAGTTGTTGTAACTAAATTAGATGGAGATGCTCGTGGAGGTGCGACTTTATCAATTTCATATATGACAAAACTACCAATTAAATTTATTGGTGAGGGTGAAGGAATTAACGCCTTAGCTCCATTTTATCCTAAGCGTATGGCTGATCGTATTTTGGGAATGGGTGATATTGAAACTCTTTTTGAAAAAGCTGTTGAAAATATTGATGAGCGTTCAATGCAAAAAACTATGAAACGTATGTTTATGGGTCAATATGATTTAGAAGATTTACGTAACCAACTTGGACAAATGGCTAAAATGGGGTCATTGAGTGGACTTATGAAAATGATTCCTGGAGCTGGTAAATTGTCAGAAACTCAAATTGAGGATGCTCAACGTAAATTGGTAGTATTTTCAATTATTATGGATTCAATGACTTTGAAAGAACGTCGTGAACCTAAGCTATTAAAATCACTAACTCGTAAAAATCGTATTATCAGGGGATCTGGTCGTACAGAAAAAGAATTTAATGAATTAGTGAATAACTTTGAAAAAGGTAAAAAGCAAGTTATGGAAATGACAAAAATGATGAAACAAGGTAGAATGCCTAATTTTGGCGGAAGAGGATTTTAGTGAAAATTAAAATTTTTTGTTTTGGAAAACTTGATAAAAAATTTTTTTTGGAAGCCTTTAATGATTATGCAAAAAGAATTTCCAAATTTGCAGCTTTAGAAATTATTGAGCTTAAAGAAGAATTTGTTGGGGAAAACAATAAAAACTCTGAAATAAACTCCAATCATTTATTTGATAAACTGGAAAAAATTCGTGATTTTGAAATTGTTGTTTTAGATGTCAAATCAAAGCAAGTTTCATCGGAACAATTTGCTGAGATAATTGACAATAATAAAAATTACAAATCAGGAAAAATGGCATTTATTGTTGGGCCAAGTGATGGCTATTCGCAAAAATTTTTAAGCAAGTATTCGCAAAAAATATCTTTGGGTTCAGTAACGCTACCGCATCAACTCTTTAGAGTTATTTTAGCAGAACAAATTTATCGCGGATTGAAAATAATCAATAATGAAAAATATCATAAATAGTTTTTAAGGTGTTAAGTTAAATAACTTGACACCTTTTGCTTTTTTGTGTATGATAATAAAGGTTTAAAAAATAAGAAAATATAGGAGGTATACTATGGTTAAATTAAGATTAAAAAGAATTGGTAAAAAACAAGCTCCTTTCTACAGAATTGTAGCTGCTGATTCTCGTGTTAACCGTAATGGACAATATATCGAATTGGTAGGTACATTTGATCCATTAAAAAACGAAGTAAAAATTGATAAAGAGTTGGCCTTAAAATGGTTACAAAATGGAGCTCAACCAACTGATACAGTTAGAGATTTATTTTCAAAAGAAGGTGTAATGAAAGAATTACATGAAGCAAAATTGGCTGCTAAATCTGGAAAAGAGCCAAAAGTAAAAAAAGAAGAGAAAGCTAAAGTCGCTAAACCAGCTACAAAAAAAGTAGTGGTTAAGGCAGATAAGCAAGCAGAAGCAGAAAAAGCTGTTAAAGCAGCTGAAGCTAAAGTTGTAAAAGAAACAGCTGAAGCACAACAAGCAGCAGTAGAAGCTAATAAAGCTATTGAAGCAGCAAAAGTAGCTGAAGCAATCGCTGTAGCAAAAGCAAAAGAAGCTGAAGAGGCAAAAGCTCTTGCAGAAAAAGAAGCTAAAGAACAAGCAGAAGCAGAAAAAGCAGCTAAGGAGTTAGCTGTTAAATATGCTAAAGAAATTGCAGCATCAGAAGCAAAAACAGAAGCAGAAGTAGAAAAAGTTAAAAAAATGTCTACAAAAGAAAGAGCTGAATTGGATGGTTCAGAATCAATTGATGAGCCAAGAAGTGAATTACAAAAACATGCTAACAAAATGCGTGCAATTGCAATCGCAAGAGACATTAAAATTAAGGATTCAAACTTAAGAGATATGACAAAACAGGAATTAGTAAAATTCATGAAGCAAGTATCTGTTAAATTAAACAAATAGTAATTTCAAAATAATAAATGGTTAAAATTGACTTTGAAACTTTAAACCCAAAGCTCGATTTAGATAGTGAGGTATAATAATGAACCTGGAAAAAGATTTATTAAGTATCGGTACTATTGTTAATACTTTTGGAACAAAAGGATTTGTTAAAGTAGTCTTGAATAAAGAAATTGAAGTTATTAACGAGTTATCAACAATCAAGTTGTTATTTGTGAAAAATATTTCAAAATCGCTTCAACCATTACAAATTGAGAAAGTAGAATTTAAAAATGAAATTTTATTACTGAAGTTTGTTGACTTAAATGAAATTAATCACGTTATAAAATTTAAAGGATTGCAAATATATTCATTAACATCAGACCGTGTTTTTAAATATAAACCAATGATGACTTCTTATAAAGTAATTTATAATGAAGAAATTGGAAAAATTTTAGAAGCATTTAATAATGGGGCACATGATGTTATTAAAATTAGCTTAAATAGTCAAAAGGCATTTTGAGTTCCATTAGTCGACGTTTATTTTAAAAAAATTGATCATGAAAAACAAGTGATTGTTTTAAAAAATTTGGAGGAATTAAAATAATGAAGTATTCTATTATCACATTATTTCCTCAAATTATTCAAAGCTATATTAGTGAATCAATCATTAAAAAAGCGACCGAACGTCAATTAATAGATTTAGAGGTTATTGATTTACGAAATTTTACAACTTTGGCGCATAACCAAATTGATGAATATCAATATGGTGGTGGAAGAGGAATGGTTATTATGGCTGATCCGGTTGTTAAAGCAATTGAATCTGTTAGAACACCAACTTCCTTTGTAATCCTAACAACTCCACAAGGAAGGCCTTGAAAACAACAAGATGCAAAAAAGTATGCAAAAAATTATAATCACATAATTATTCTTTGTGGTCACTATGAGGGATTTGATGAGCGAGTTTTAAAATATGTAGATCAAGAAATTTCTATTGGTGATTATGTGTTAACTGGTGGAGAATTACCAGCTCTAGTGATTTTAGATTCAATTACAAGGTTAATTCCAAAAGTAATTAATCAGGAGTCACATGAGCAGGAAAGTTTTGAAAATAATTTATTGGATTATCCAGTTTATACAAAACCATACGATTTTCGTGGAGATACTGTTCCAGATGTATTATTGAGCGGTCATCATGCAAATATTCAAAAGTATCGTGATGAACAGCAATTATTAGTGACATTAAAAAAACGACCAGACTTAATTGATGAGTCTAAACTAAACAAAGTTCAGATAGAACTATTAAAAAAACTAAAACCGAAAGGAGAAAATTAATATGGCTACAAAAGCAACAAAAACAATGAAATCAAAATACGATATTGTAAATGATCAATTACGTAATGATTTACCAGATTTTACTTCTGGAGATACAATTAAAGTTGATGTAAAAATTAAAGAGGGAGAAAAATTCCGTATACAATCATTTGAAGGTTTAGTAATTAAAACTCAAGGATCAGGAATTTCCTATTCAGTTGTTGTAAGAAAAATGTCTAACGGAGTATTCGTGGAAAGAACTTTCCCATTGCATTCACCAATTATTGATAGTGTAACATTAATTAAACGTGGTAGAGTACGTCGTGCCAGAATTTACTACATCAGAAAACTTACAGGTAAAGCTGCAAGAATTAAAGAAATTATGCCAACTAGAGCTGAAACAGAAGCTAAAAAAGAAGCTAAAAAAGCTGCTAAAAAAGCTGTTAAATAGTTTTGGAAAATGAACATTCTTGTTCATTTTTTTGTTTTTTGGTACTGAAAAAGTTATAATTAAGAAGTTAAGAAGAGGTGTAAGCATGGGTGCAGAATTTAATTGATTTCCTGGCCATATGAATAAGGCATTAAAAGAAATTGAAAAGCGAATTCCTATTGTAGATCTTGTAATTGAAATAGTCGATGCTCGTGCACCGTATTCGTCACAAAACTTTACATTTCGTAAACTATTAAGAAGTAAGCCAGTTTTATACGTAATGTCAAAAGGAGATTTGGCAGATCCTGACATTACTAATCAGTGGATTGAGTATTTTAAGCAAAAAGGCCATGAAGTTTTGTTGTTAAATAACAAAAATCGGAATATTGTTAAAGAATTGATTCAAGCAATAGATCGTACTACAAAAGTAAAACAAGAGCGAGATCGCGCAAGAGGATTGGTAAATCCGCTAATCAATGCTTTAGTTATTGGAGTTCCAAATGTAGGCAAGTCAACGTTTATTAATCGTGTTATTAAAGACAAAAATGTTAAAGTTGGAAATAAGCCTGGAGTTACACGTGGAATTCAAACTATTGGTTTAAATCAACGTATTACTTTAATGGACACCCCAGGAGTATTACCAGCAAAATTAGAATCAGAAGCAACAGCAACAAACCTATGCGCAATAAACTCAATTAGAGAAGATGTGTACCCAAAAGAGCGAGTAGCTGGACGTATTTTGACTTATGTTTTTAATAACTATGAAAATTTAATTGAACAAGAATATAAAATTAGTCCTCATCTACAACGTCCAATAGAAGTTTTGGATACTTATTTACTATTTGAAATGATTGCTAAATCGCGTAAATGATTTTTGGCTGAAGATATGCCAGACGTTGAGCGAGTAATGACAACTTTAATAAGAAAATTTGCCGATGGCGAAATCGGGAGAATTTCTTTTGAAAAGCCCAATGAAATAGTTCCAGAAGAAATTGAAAAAAGTATTAAAGTTAAAAAAAATGATACTGGAGATATAACAAGTCAATGATAGATTATTCTCGAATATTGTTTGATGAAAATGTTCGTCAAAATTATGATGTTGAAACTATTGCGGGAAGTGACGAAGCTGGCAGGGGAGCAATGGCAGGACCAATTGTAGTGGCAACTGTCATTTTACCTAAGGATTACAAAAATCCTTTAATAAGGGACTCAAAAAAACTTGCCGAAAATTTGCGAGAAAGTTTGTATGAGGAAATTACTAAAGTCGCAATTGAATGACGAATTGCTATTTATGATGCAAAGGCAGTCGATAAACTAAACCCAAAGTATGCTAGCATATTGGGTATGATAAATTCAATTCAACAATTAGCAGTTAAACCAGATATCTGTCTTATTGACGGAGAAAAAATAAGCATAGCAAGTTATCAAACAATTCAATTGATAAAAGGCGATGATTTGAGTCAAACAATTGCAGCAGCATCAATTATTGCCAAAGTCACTCGTGATCGAATCATGCGAAAATATGCAAAAATATATCTTCAATATAATTTTGATAAGCATAAGGGGTATTGTACAAAAAAACATTGTGAAGAATTGTCTAAATATGGAATTACTGAAATTCACCGTAAGTCTTATAAACCAGTCAAAAATATAATGTTAACGAATAAATAGAAAAAAATATTTATTGTTCTTTTATATATTTTTAAAATGTATCAATATTCATTTTTAAAATTGCCATTCGATTAAAAACTTTTTTCTTAAATTAGGCCTAATACTTTGTGCCAAAGAGCAAAAAGGAGAAATATGAATTTAGTAAATATTATCGGTCAAATTGAAGGCGATGCAGAAGTCGCTTATACATCAAAAGATGGTACAAAAAAACTTTACAAATTTATTGTGAAAGTCCCGAAACCATTTAAAAGCAAAACCGGTCGTGAAAATGAGGATTTTATAAATATCAAAGCATGATCAACTGCAGTAAAAGATGAGTATGCATTACATGATCAGGCAATTGTAGGAATTGAAGCCAGAGTGCAATCTTTTGGTAATTCTGAAAGCACTCATTATGGCAATGAAATCGTCGCAAATCGAATAATTCATTTAAATTAATGGATAATGTTTTATTGTATTTTTCACTAAAGTATAACGGAGACTGAGATCAAATATATGATGCTTTAGAACGAAAAGAAAAAATTGACAGTGATGCCTTATTAGAATTGACGAGTTCTTTTAAGACGCAATTCATAACCATTTTAAGTCCGCTATATCCAAGTCATTTAAAACAGTCTCACAAACCACCGTTTGTTCTATTCTTTAAAGGGAGCATTTCCCTAATTAATAACTATCATCAAATTTTGGGCTGTCCTGATTCTCAAAATCAAGATGAGTATGGCAAAAAAAGTATAGAATATATTGTTTCTAAACTTGTAGCTGAACAAAGAATTATTTTGCTAGATATTTCAAAGCAAACCTCTAAGCCATCATTGAAAATATGCATTAAAAATAAGGGTCGAGTAATTATTGTTACTAAGGAAAAGTTGAGCCTATTTATTGAAAATAATTTAGAACTAATGACCCAACTTAATAGTCTTGATTATTTAGTTTTGTCAGAATATGAAGTAAGCGAAAATGAAGTATATGTAACAAATTTACAAGATGAGTATTTATACAGGTTAATGGTCGGTATTGCCAAAGCCCTTGTTATTTTTCAATCAAATGAAACTACTAAAATTAATAAAATTGTTAATTTGGGTTTGTCTGAGGGCAAAGATATTTTTGTAGTTCCTGAATTAATTTTTTCAAAGTATAAAATTAATAATGGTCTAATTAAACAGGGAGCAAAACTTATTGAATCAGCAAATGATATTTTAAATGATCTATAGATAAAATAAGCAAATCCCTTTTTGGGATTTGTTTTAGTTTATAGCATAAAAGTATTTAAAATGATAAAATCATTAAAATAGAAAATAGGTGAAGAATATTATGTCAGAAATAGATCACATTGAAGATGCGAAAGATCATGAAAAATATACAAGATCTTCTTCTCCAAAAGACCATATGGAAAAAATTTTAAATCCACAAGAGGAATCAGCAAGGGAATTTGTTGAATCTTCAAAAAAATTTAAAAAAGCCGGAAAGGGATCATTTTATAAGCTTGTTTTTAGATACATGATTAGAAATAAGTGATGAACAATTGGAATTTTTGTATCTGTAATTATTGTGGCAATGTCAACAGCAGTTACTCCTAAAATAATTGAGCAATTAATGATGTCTGTTAAGCACGAACTTGGGAGCTTGGAATCATTTGATAAATGATGAGGATTAAAATGACAAAGTGTTGTTTATATTCAAATAGGATTTTTAGTATTAATGGCTGCGTCTACATATTGTTCGCAATGAATTGCGGGAATGTTAGGAAAACAAATTGAAGTTGATTTGCGAAATGATATTACTAAAAAATTAGTTGAATTGGATATGTCATATTATTCAGATAAAAAAATTGGAGAAATTTTGACAAAAGTTATTTCTGACACGCAAATTTTAGGTGAGCAAACAGGAATTATTCCAGTTACAACATTGACAGCTTTATTAACTTTGGTTTTTTCAATTATTTCTTTAGCGACAATTGATGTTACATTAACTTTTGTGGCAATTGGATTATTTGTTCTTATTTTTTCATCTTTTGGATTGGCTTATGTGCCTTTGAAAAAGCTATTATATAATTTAAGAAAGTCAATTACTAAAACAAATGGTAGTGTAATTGATCGTATCAACACTGTAAAATTAATTAAGGCTTCAGGAACTGAAAAATATGAATCTGAGCGTTTTGTAGAAATGCACAAGGAATATCACGATAATTATAAAAAATTAACTTATTCACAATCAGTAATGATGACAATTTTATTTTTGGGAATCAATTCTATTCAAATTATTTTAATAGTAATTGCGGCTACTTTGTATAAAGATTCGCCAGAGTATTTAGAGTTGATTTTACCATCATTAATTATTGCAATTGGAATGATGATTGGTCCAATAATGGCTCTTTTAAGAGTAGTTGTTGGATTAATGCAAGCAGCAACTGCGGCAACGCGTATTGAAGAAATATTAGAAGAAAAAACACGTTTTAATAATCACTTTGAAGATAAGCAAGGAATTCATATCGAAAAAATTAGTGGAGATATTCATTTTAAAGATATTACTTTTTGTTATCCAGAAAAGCCCGACAAAGTTATTTTACCAAACTTTGATTTTACTTTGAAAGAAGGAAAGTCTTATGCATTTGTTGGAGAAACAGGAGCAGGTAAATCAACAATTTCTAAGCTATTATTAAGATTTTATGACCCAACTAGAGGACAAGTATTAATTAATAACGATATTGATTTAAGAGATATTTATTTATCATCATATTTAAATCACGTAGGATATGTTGAACAAGAGCCATCGATATTATTAGGTAATATTTATGATAACGTTAAGTATTCTAGATTTGAGGCAACTGATGAAGATGTTGTTAAGGCATGTAAAAAGGCAGAACTACATGAATTAATTATGAGCTGACCAGAAGGATATAATACAATTCTTGGAGAGCGTGGATTTATGTTATCTGGTGGACAAAAACAACGCTTAGTAATTGCGAGAATGTTTTTAAAAGATCCAAAAATTTTAATTCTTGATGAAGCGACTTCAGCCTTAGATAATATTGTTGAAAAAGAAATTCAAGGTAAACTTGACGAGTTAATGAAAGGTCGCACGACAATTTCGATTGCTCACCGTCTTTCAACAATAAAGAATGTTGATCAAATCATTGTATTGGGACCACAAAAAGGGATTGTTCAAATTGGAACATTTGAAGAGTTAAAAACAACACCAGGTCATTTCAAAAAATTATATGATGCTGGTCAATCTAAAAATGATTTATAGAATCGAAACTAGAAAGGGAAGATATTATGACTAAACAAAAAAACAAGATAAATTCACTTTTCAAGTTCGAGAGTGATAAAAAATTTACTTGAAAAAAAATGGGAAGTTTTGTCAAAATTATGAATGAAGCTGCTAGAGACAATATGTTTCTATTTTTATCAATGGTATTTATCACTATTTTTGATGCTTTATTAGCAGCGTTATTGCCAATAGCATCTTCAGAAATGATTAAGTTATTGATACCCAACAACTCTGATTCAATGACTCAAGGATTGCAAACTGGAATATTTTTGGGAATGACAATGTATTGATATAGTTGAATTTATGTAGTATTAGTTATTATGTCAATTATGTTAGTAGCTGAATACCTTACTAACGTGACTATTGGGCTTTTTTCAGTAAAAATTGAAGTTATGCAACGTAACAAAATTTTAATTTCGCTAGTCAATCAAGATGTTGAATTTTTCTTCGATCATGTGTCGGGAAATATTATGACTCGTTTGGTAGCGGATACACAGGGTCTGTCATTAGGAATTCAGCAATTTGTAACTAACATTATTTATTGCATTACAGGATTAGTAGCATCAGTTACAATTTTATTTTTGTACGGTCAGTTCTTAATAAGTGGAATTGCTGTTGGATATATTCTTTTTGTAATTATTATCGCAACAATCATATTTGTTTTTTTCAGAAGAAAGCTAATTATTGCTTTTGATATTAAGCGTGATGTTGATACTGATATGACTGATAGAATTGGAAATATTTCATTAATTAAAGCCAATGGTTTGGAAGAATATGAAATCCAACGTTTGGAAAAAATGAATGAAAAATATAATCGTTCTAGTGATGTTGTTGTTAGTTTATCTGCACTACTTAACTTATGAATTACAATTACAACATCATTTTTATCAACTTTGATTATTATTGTCGCAGCTTTAAGAGCAATTAGCGGTGATCAAACACTTTTAAAGGATTTGACATTGGCATTGCCTTTGCTTTCACAAATGGTTGTCGCAATTGTTATGTTAGTTCCAACATTGCGTGCTGCAGCACGTGCCTCAAATAGTGCCGATCGAATCGGACAACTAACTGAACCAATTCCAGAAATTGATCCAAATCTTGAAAAAGGTAAAATAATTGATTCCATTGAAGAAATCCAATTTGTTAATCTTCAATTCGCATATCCAAAGAAAAAAGAAAAAATTATTTTACCAACAATGAATTTTACTTTTAAAAAAGGACGTTCATATGCCTTTGTTGGTGAAACAGGCTCTGGAAAATCAACAATTGCAAGATTATTACTAAGATTTTATGATCCAATTCAGGGAGAAATTATTGTCAATAAAAAAGATAAGATGACAGAATTAAATTTACCTAATTATTTAAGTCACGTTGGATATGTTGAGCAAGAACCACAAATCTTTTTTGGGGATTTTTATGAAAATATTCGATATGCAAAATTTGATGCAACCAATGAAGAAATTTATGAGGCATGTAAAAAAGCAAAATTACATGATTTCATTTTAACATTGCCAGAAGGTTATGAAACAATTCTTGGACA
This sequence comes from Mesoplasma syrphidae, assembly GCF_002843565.1. Taxonomy (NCBI): domain Bacteria; kingdom Bacillati; phylum Mycoplasmatota; class Mollicutes; order Entomoplasmatales; family Entomoplasmataceae; genus Mesoplasma; species Mesoplasma syrphidae. Next base: position 583,190 of record NZ_CP025257.1, on the reverse strand, counting down.
AAGGGGATTCTTATTATCTGGGGGTCAAAAACAACGCTTAGTAATTGCCCGCGTATTTTTAAAAAATCCTGACTTAATTATTCTTGATGAAGCGACTTCAGCTTTGGATAATATTGTTGAAAAAGAAATTCAAGCTCAATTAAATGAATTAGTTTTAGGAAAAACAAGTGTTACAATTGCTCACCGTTTATCAACAATCAAGAATGTTGATGAAATTATTGTTCTTGGAGCAAATGGAACAGGAATTGTACAGACAGGAACTTTTGAAGAATTAATTAAAACTGAAGGTCACTTTAAAAAGTTATATGAAGCTGGACTAATGAAGTAGGTGTCTATGAAAAAAATAAATATTATTGGCGCTGGTCTTTCAGGAACGGAAGCAGCATATCAATTAGCTAAAAAAGGCTATTTTGTTAATCTATATGAAGTTAAGCGTTTAAAAAGAAATTCGGTCCAGGTTACTAATAACTTGGCCGAATTAGTTTGCTCTAATTCATTGAGAAGCGATGATTTATTAAATGCGGTGGGAACCTTAAAAGAAGAAATGCGCTTGTTAGATTCTTTAATTATAAAAGCAGCAGAATTTGCAAGAGTTCCTGCAGGAGGTTCTTTAGCAGTTGATCGCGAAAAGTTTTCTGAGTACGTAACTGATGCAATATCTACTAATCCTAAAATAAAAATTATTGATCAGGAAGTTAGTGAGTTTGAACATAATACTGTAACATTAGTTGCCTCAGGACCTTTGACAACTGAAAGCATGCAAAATCAAATAAATAATTTGCTTGGAAAAGATGATTTTTATTTTTATGATGCTGTAGCACCAATTATTACAAAAGATTCAATCAATATGAATATTGCATTTAAAAAAAATCGCTATGAGAAAGGTGATACTGAAGACTACATAAATTGCCCAATGACAAAAAGCCAATATGAGCATTTTTATAATGAACTTATTAGTGCTGAACTTGCAATTGGACATTTAGAAGGCGAAGATTCCTTTAAATATTTTGAGGGTTGTATGCCAGTTGAAGGCATGGCCAAAAGAGGAGAAAAAACTTTATTGTTTGGACCAATGAAACCTCAAGGCTTACGTAATTTGGATGGGACAACTAATTATGCTGTTGTTCAACTACGTCAAGACGATGCCAAAGATAGTTTATATAATATTGTGGGATTTCAAACAAATTTAAAATGGGCTGAGCAAAAACGAGTTTTTAGCTTAATTCCGGGATTGGAAAGTGCCAATTTTGTAAGATATGGAGTTATGCACAAAAATAACTTTATTAACTCCCCTAAAGTATTGAACAATTTTTTACAGTTAAAAACTGATCCTAATATTTTCTTTGCTGGACAAATTACTGGAGTCGAAGGATACGTTGAATCAACTGTCACTGGAATTATTGCTGCAATTAACATTGATAAATATTTGAAAAAACAAGATATGATTGTTCCACCAACAACTACAGTGACAGGTTCTTTAATAAATTACATTAATAAAGCTTCAACTACTAATTTTCAACCAATGAAAGCTAATTGAGGAATTATTGAAGAAATTGATATTGATAAACGAAGTGGAAAGAATGCCAAAAAAGAAGCATATTCTAATAGAGCGTTGGCCGCAATGAAAGATTTTATCAGTAAAATTTAAATTATAAGGAGATCAAATGTTAAACCGCCATGATTCTATATTTTGAGTTTATTTTAACGAATTAGCTAGAAGCACTTCAAACCCAATTTACAAAAAAAATAGTTTGGATTTGAAAACTCGAGTAAATGAAATTTTTAATGTAACTTATTATGGAATTTTTCAGTACCAACTGGTAAAGGGAGAAGCAATTTCACTGATTCAATCTGAAAAAATTAAAGATCTTTCGCAGTATATTATTGATAACTATAAAATTTTACATATGTTTGCATATCAAAATAAAACTCAAGTTAGTAAGTACTCTAATATTACTGAAAATGATCGTCTATTTCTGTCTGAGACTATTGAAAAAATTGTTATTCCTTATATTAATGAAAATTCCTTTTATAGCAAAAAAACTTTTGTAGACATTCCAAATGCTAAATTTACTATTCTAACAACCTTGGCATTTAAACATGAATATGATATAAACTATATAAATTCAAGTCAGTCAAGACAAATATTTCATGGATTAAGCTATCCATTTTTAATAACAATGCTAATTTGTGACGTAACAAACCCCGAAGGAATGTTTGAGCGAATCAAAAAAATTTACACACCTGCAAATATTGATAAAGCTTTATTGTATGGAAGAAATTTGACTAATGAGGAACACGAGTATATTTCACCTGAGTTAGAAAAAATTAACCATGAGGATGATTTCTTTGGATTTATTATAAACTTTAAAGAAACAGAATGAAAGCAATTAACTTTAAATGAGCGCTATAAGTATTTGTTCCAATTGTCAAAGTATACGGCAATATTTCTAAAAGAAAATATTAAGTCTATTGAGGCATTTGGTAATGAGGAAGAAGTTTTGGAATTGATTTACAATTATTTACCAGTTCTGTTAACTACAAAACAAGAAGATTTGGAAGTAGAATTAAATACCTTGGATATTTCAAAAATTCAAGTTAAAGATTTTTTGTTACCTTATTTAAATAAGGATCAAAATATTCAGCAAATTTTGCAACATTTGAGAACTGTTAAGGAGTATAAAACTTTACGTTTTGAAGTAGAAGATTTAATTGAATTTATGTTCAACGTTAAATACTCAACTTCCTATTTAGAGTTAGTCTACCGAACAAAAAGAAATAACGGTATTATTGGAGATTTTTTAATTGATAATAAAAAGGTGGCAATTGCCAATACTCTAAAGTTTTATAAAGAAAACAAAAGTGAAGCATATGATTTTGTTTATGGAAATGTAAAGTATAACATGATTAATTTGGACATCAAAAATTTAGAACATTTAATATCACCAGTCAAAAGATTTCAAGAACTGGCAAACAAAAATTCTGAAATGAGCATCATGCTTCGAACTTTATCACTAGTGCTATCAATGGAGCCTAAAACTGCTCGTCAATTTGGATATTCGTGACAAATTTTGATTAAATATTATATTATCATTTTTGGTCCTTATAAAAAACAAAAGGCAGTTTTTGATGTTAAAACATTTAAAATAATTGAAACTAAAATTAGCAACCTTCTTGAACAATATGAATTTCTAAAACAAAAAGAATTAGTAATTGATTCGCTCTATTTAATCTATAAATTGGCAAATTTCAAAAATTAATTTTTTTTAAATCTTTAAATTCCATAATAAAAATGGTATATTTTTATTATGGAATTAATTATGCCCATGTAGCTCAGTTGGATAGAGCACGCGCCTTCTAAGCGTGAGGTCGGAAGTTCGAGCCTTCTCGTGGGCACCACTTTAGAAAAGACAGTCGTGCTTAGGCATGATTTTTTATTTATTAAACGGAAAGAGGAAGTTATATGAATTTTTATGACGAGATAATTCTCGAAATTAGTGAGTTAATTAATAATAGTGATTATCATCAAGCAATGACTATAATTAGTCAAGAATTAGCTATGCCATATATTCCTGCTGAGGTTGAATTGAAACTGTTGCAATTTAAAAAGCAAATTTTAAATTTAAGTGACGGCTTGATTAAAAATAGTGGTGCTCAAACTTTCAGTATTGAAAATATTCAAAAAATGTTGAATAATGAAAATGACATAATTAGTCAAACAATAGCGATTAATAATATTGATAAAGTCAATATTCGTTTAATTGTTGATGATATAAAAAAATACTTATTAAATCCAAAAGTTGCATCTCAAAATAAAACTTTTTTGCTATTTGCTTTATTGAAACAAGATTTTGATATGGAATTGGAAATGTTTAAAAACAGTGAGCATTTTACTATTAATCCAATTGAGCTAAGTGTTGAAAAAATTGATAAGGAGATTCAAGCAATTAAAAGTATAGTTGATCAGTCCTTGGGACAGGAAAATCCTTCATTAGCTGAAATAGCGACTACAAGTTTATTTTTATATTTTTTCTATAGTTTTCCCAAAGTAGCTTTAGAGCAAACTCATGAGGCAGCAGCAGCAATTATTTATTTAGCCCATGAAATGTCTGGTTTGGATTATAAAATAGAAGAAACAACTAAGTGATTTAAAATTGACTTGGAAGTTACTAAGCAATATATCCAACAAATTAAAGAAAGCGGGGCTTTGGAAAATGCAACAAATTAATTTTGAACTTAAGGATTATGAAAATTTTAATGATTACAATGATTTGATGGTTCAAGCTTTTGGGATTGGATGCTCTTTATGTGAGTCTCCTGAAATTATTCTAGTTTTAAAAGACGGCCCTATTCCAATAGGTCGTTTAATTAAGCAACAATATAAAACTTTAACAGATCAAGAGGTGGAATCTTTAATTGAAAAGCCTTTGCAACAATGACAAAAATTTGATGATCAAAATTCAGAAATTTTGAAGCCGACTTTTTTATGCGCTGAATGCTTCAACACCTTAAATATAGAGAGGAAATAGTAATTGTGAAAGAGAAAAGAAATTTAAAATTATTTGAATTTTTAACAATTTTTACAACTGTAGTTGGAACCATGGTTGGCGTTGGCATTTATGTTAAGAACGATAATGGAGCTGGACACGTTTTAAATATAGTTCAGAATCCTTATATAGCAATTATTTTATGAATATTTATGGGAACAATTGTAGTTTCTCTAATGATTGTTTTTTTAGAAATTGCCTCATCGACTTTGAAAACCGGGAATGGAACAGTTGCTGCTTGAATTAATATTTTTATAGGACGAAGATTAGCTTCAATGGCATCACTGTTTTATATCTTTATTTATTTGCCAGTCAACTATGGTTTTTTTGCAATTTTGATTGTTCAATATGTCATTACTGCAGCTGGAGCTGAACTTCAACAATCTAATCAACTGCTAATTTTTTTGGGGTGTGGGATTTTTATGCTAGCCTTGTCAGCTTATGTAAATTCTTATAAAAGAATGGCTGGCAAAAAAGTTCAAATTTATGGTACATTTTTAAAATTTATTCCTTTGCTTTTAGTATTCATTGCCCTATTTATTCCAGACAGAATATGAGGAGTTATTTTTAACACTCAAAATGCAATTCCGGGAAATGGTGGAGAATTGCCATCATGAAATACATCATTTGAAAATATCAATGGAGCAATGATTTTAGCGGGATTTTCACCAATTTTTTTTGCATTTACTGGATTTGTCTATGCAGCAAACATGCAAGCGGAAACTCAAAATAAATCAATCGTATCAAAAGCAATTTTATCTGGAGTTATTTTTGTTGCATTTTTCTATGCATTACTAGCAGCAGCATTATTCTTAGGATCAAAAGATGGATCAGTTGTGGGTTTTTTTGAATATATGTTTAATGGATTCAAAGACATTGAGAATATCAATCCTAGTGTTCGTCAAGCATCAATTTTAACGGCAAATGTTATTTTGGTTATGGTATCTTTTTTGGGGTTAAATAGTTATACCTTAATTGGCCCCAACTTTGCACATACTGATATTAATGAAGGCTTATTATTTTTTAATAATAAAAAAATTAAACGTACTACAGCAGGCATTTTACAAATGCTAATTTCGGTTGTTTTTTATATTCCGATGGTAGCAACTTCAATTTTAGTAAAAAATCAACCGACCTTTTTGTATGATCAAATTAGCAATGTGGCCTCAATGTTGGATTTCTTTTTGTATCTTGTTTTAGTGATTGCAGCTGTCAAAAATCGTTTTAGCAAAAAAGTTTCAGTAGATAAAGTTAAAACATGAGTCTTTTTTGCTTGCTCAACGTATGCAATCACTACTTTAAGCATTTTATGTGGGTATTCATTCTATAATTACTTTACTGAAGACGCAGTTTTAGCAATTGTTTTTGGAGTTATTATTGTAGTGATCTTAGGAATATTTACCATTAACGAAATTCTTTTGAATAAATCCAAAAATAATTGCAAAAATGAGCAGTTAACTGAAATTAACAAGGATAAACCAAGTAAAATATATAAAGAATATAAAGATTAAAATTCCAAAGGAGGAAAAGCAATGAAATTTATCGATACTGCTAAATTTAGTATAAAAGCTGGTAAAGGTGGAGATGGTGCAGTAAGTTTCCATCACGCGCTTTTTGTTCCGAATGGAGGTCCAAATGGTGGTGATGGCGGTAAAGGTGGAGATGTCATTTTTGAAGCCGATGGTGGTAAACATTCTTTATTGGATTTAAAACTTCAAAAAACTTATGCTGGCCAAGATGGTGGTAAAGGTGACATTAAAAATATGCATGGTGCTCATGGAGAAGATCGCATAGTTAGAGTTCCAGTGGGAACATTAATAATTGATATTAACACTGGCTTAATTTTAGCGGATTTGGATGAAGATAAAAAACGGATTATTGTTGCCAAAGGCGGTAAAGGTGGTAAAGGAAATGCCCGTTTTGCTAACTCACGTAATAAGGCACCTACTATTTTTGAGGCAGGAGAACTTGGCGATGAATATCAAGTTCGCGCAGAGCTAAAAGTTTTAGCTGATGTTGGTTTTGTAGGATTACCCAATGCTGGTAAATCAACATTATTGCGCGCAATTTCAAATTCAAAACCAGAGGTTGCTGATTATGCTTTCACAACTTTAAATCCTCAATTGGGAGTAGCAAAAACTATTAATGGTGAAACATTTACAGTTGCTGATTTACCAGGATTAATTGAAGGAGCAAGTTTAGGAAGAGGACTTGGTCATCAATTTTTGAAACATATTGAAAGATGTCGTGTTATTTGTCATGTAATTGATATGTCAGGTAATTATGGTCAAGAAAATATTATTAGAAACTACGAATTGATTCGTAAAGAGCTGCGTGAGTATAATTTAAATATAGATCAGCGACCAGAAATTATTGTAGCTAATAAAATGGATCTTGATGAAGCCCAAATTAATATGATGGATGAAGAAATTATTGAGTATTTTAAAGATAAAAATTTGATTCAAGTATCTGGAATCAATAAAGGCAATACACAAGAATTGTTATTAGCCATTGCCAAACAATTGGAAACCGCCAAGTATATTCCTTTATGAGAGATGGATGGGGAAATTGCCTCCGATGTTAAAATTTATACTTTTGATGAAAAAGAGGAAGACATTCAAGTTATTAATCGTGGAAATGGTCGTTGAGAAATCGCTGGAGATACAGTTTTTAAAATTTATCAAAAATTACCAATTTGAACGCATGATAACTTGTTATTGTTCAATGAAAAGTTAAAAAATATTGGAGTTTATGAACAACTACGTGAACGTGGTATTCAAAAAGGAGACGTTGTAAAAGTCTTTGAATATGAAATGGAGTGAATGGATTAACATGAAATTAGAAAATTATTTGGACTACTTAGTTGAATTTATTCAACAAACAGTCAAAAAAGCAAATGCTAAGGGAGTAATTGTTGGAATTTCGGGAGGAATTGATTCGGCTGTTGTTGCGAATCTTGCCAAAAAGGCATTTCCCGATAACTATTTAACAGTATGGATGCCAATTAATTCTAGTCAAGAAGATTTCGATTGTGCCGAAGAACTAATTGAAAAAAATAATTTAAAGGCAGTTAGTGTTGATTTAAAGGCAACTTTTGAGCAATTTAAGACAACAATTAATGAAATTAATGAAAATTCAGTTTTAGCACTTGCAAATGCTAAGGCTCGTTTACGAATGACAACACTTTACACTTTGGCTCAAACAAATGAATATTTGGTTTTAGGAACTGATAATTTAAATGAATGACACATGGGATATTTTACAAAATTTGGAGATGGTGGAGTAGATGCGGTTCCAATTATTCACTTATTAAAAAGCGAAGTTAGAGCAGCTGCAAAAATTTTGAATGTACCAACTTCTATTATTGAGCGTGCTCCGACTGCGGGATTATGAGAAGGTCAAACTGATGAAAAAGAAATTGGCTATTCCTATGAAGAAATTGATCAGTATTTATTGGGACAAAATACCAATCAAGGTTTGAAAACAAGAATTGATCATTTGCACAAGATAAGTGAACATAAACGTAATATTGCAATTACACCTTTAGAATTTAAAAGAGAACAAAAATAGCAACCAAGTGGTTGTTATTTTTGTTTAAATGATAAAATAATATATATAAACAAATTGTAGGTGGTAAAAATGATTTTAGGTATTTTAAATAATCCTGATGCAGGAATCAATATTTTTGGAATTCCAATTTCATTTGCACTAATCTTTTATACATTTGTAATTTTGGCAGGATTTGCACTATTGATTTATTTATTAAATTTATTTTTGCGCAAAAATGAATTAAAAAAGGCAACCAAAGTTAATGACGAGCAGTTCATTAAAATTACTACTTTGGAAGCATCAAAAGCTAATATCGACACTGAAATTGCATCAATTATTAAAGACCGTAAAGAATTAACTAAAATAGAACATCAAGGAGAATAAATATGGATAACTCATTACAAGAATTTGATATAACTAGTAATCAACAGTCAAACCCATCACTTGCTCGTTCAAATAATTTTAGAGGCCGTTATAATCAAAATCATCACGTAAAAGAACTGACACCTAATTTTACAAAGAAAGAATTAGACGCTGTTGAGATTCCAAATGAAATTGCTAAAGAAATTCGTTTAGAAAAATATAGAATCTTTGGAATTAACTTGCTGGGAATGTTATGCTCATTTGTGGCAGCTTTTTTTATTGGCTTAGCGATGATTAAAAAGGATGGTAATAATTTTTTAAATATTGCTGATGAGTATATCCCATCGCCTGTAGGAATGTTTTTTTTATTAGGATTTGGAGTTTTTTGTTTAATGATTGCATTTGTTGATTATCGTCACATTATTTTAGATGTTAAACGCTATAAAAGTGACATCTTAATGGGAAAAGAGAAAATTCCTCATTTTTTAATTCGAAACTATAAGTCATTGGTAACAAGACCATATTATGTAAACTGAATTGCTTTTTCTGTTTATTTTTTTGGAGCAATTACTATTGGAATAATGTATGCTATTAAGGCAGCTACAAAAAATAATCAAAATCCGCTAGAAATGAATACAGAAATAATTATTATGATTTGTGTATTAATAATAACTTTAATTATTCAATCTTTATCGCTAATCTTTACGCGTTTGAGAAAAGGAAATATTGATGTTTATTATGGTTATGATATTGTCCCTTTTGAAGAAACAAAAGAATTGCGAAAACGTGCTAATCGTACATGCCTAATTATATTTTTTGGTTTCTTGGCAGTTATTTTGTGTTTCGTTGTTATTCCAATGATGATTATTAGAAAACGTTCTGGTAAAAAAATACTACCATTTATTTAAAAAAAGCAGTATTCAAAAGCTGCTTTTTTAATTAGCACTCAACCCTTGACTTTGCCAATTTTTAAAGATAAAATATTTAAGAATTAAATAAATTCAAATTAATGGAGGTATTATTATGGAATTTCAAGAAAAGGGAAAAGAAGTAGACGCATTAAAAAAATATACTCGAGATTTGACTAAAAATGCTCGTGATGGAAAAATTGATCCCATAATCGGAAGAGATGAAGAAATCTTGCGAATTATACGTATTTTATCTAGAAAAACTAAAAATAATCCAGTTTTAATTGGAGAACCTGGTGTTGGTAAAACAGCCGTGATTGAAGGTCTTGCTCAACGTATTGTTAAAGGAGATGTTCCAGCAATTCTAAAAGATAAAAAAATCCTGGAACTTGATATGGGAAGTTTAATGGCTGGGGCGATGTATCTAGGAGATTATGAATCTCGTGTTAAAGGAATTGTTAATGAAATTAAGCAATCAAATGGTGAAATAATTTTATTTATTGATGAGTTACATTTAATCGTTGGAGCTGGTAAAACAGGTGGTGGAAATGGAATGGATGTCTCTAATCTACTAAAACCAGCGTTGGCAAGAGGAGAATTAAAAGCCATCGGAGCAACCACCTTAAATGAATATCGAGAATATATCGAAAAAGATGCGGCTTTGGAAAGACGTTTTCAAAAAGTGCTGGTTCAAGAACCCACTTCTGAAGAAACAATATCAATTTTGAGAGGGTTAAAAGATCGTTTTGAAACATATCATGGAGTTAGAATTCATGATAATGCCATTGTAGCTGCAGCTGAGCTTTCTTCAAGATATATTGCTGATCGTTTTTTACCTGATAAAGCAATTGATTTAGTTGATGAAGCATCAGCTACAATTAAAACTGAGTTAGCCTCAGTTCCAACTGAATTAGATCAAATTAATCGAAAAGTTATGCAGTTAGAAATTGAAAGTTCTGCACTTTCAAAAGAAAAAGATGATAAGTCTAAAGAACGTTTGAATGAAGCTCAAGAAGAATTAAAAAGTTTGAAGGAGCGTCAAGTTATTTTGAATGACGAATGAGAAAAAGAAAAGGCTGAATTGAATAAAATTAATTCATATAAGTCAACTATTGAAAATTTACGTAACGACCTTGAAAAGGCTCAAACTGAAGGTAACTATCAACGCGCAGGAGAAATTCAATACTCACTACTTCCAGCAGTTGAAAAACAGTTGGTAGATGCAGAAAAAGCATCTAATAATAAAATGTTAAGTGAGGAAGTGACAGAACAGGACATTGCTAAAATTGTGGCTCGTTGAACTGGAATTCCAGTTGATAAATTAGTTGAGGGTGAAAAAAATAAGCTTTTAAAAATGAATAGCATTTTAAGAGAATCTGTAAAGGGTCAAGATGAAGCTCTAGAAGTAGTTTCAGAAGCAATCTTAAGAAGTAGAAGTGGAATCAAAGATCCTGAAAAACCAATCGGCTCATTTCTATTTTTGGGTCCGACAGGAGTTGGAAAAACAGAAGTCGCTCGTTCACTAGCAGATTTAATGTTTAATTCACCAAAACGAATGATTAGATTTGATATGAGCGAGTATATGGAAAAACAATCGGTATCTAAATTAATTGGAGCGCCTCCAGGTTATGTTGGGTATCAAGAAGGGGGACGATTGACTGAAGCTGTTCGTCGAAATCCCTATTCAATTATTCTTTTTGATGAAGTTGAAAAAGCTCATCCAGATGTTTTTAATGTGCTTTTACAAGTGTTAGATGAGGGGCGTATTACAGACTCATTAGGCAAAACGGTAGATTTTAAAAATACTATTATTATAATGACATCAAATTTGGGAAGCGAATATATGTTAAATGCCACAAAACCAGAAGAAATCAATATTGAGTTAATCAATAAGCAACTTCAACAACATTTTCGTCCTGAATTTTTAAACAGAATTGATAATATCGTAATGTTTAATCCATTATCAAAAGAAGTTGTAAATGAAATAATTGAAAAACTGTTAAACGAGTTAAAGATTCGCTTAGAAAAAGATAAAAGCTATTTAGTTTCATTTTCACAAGCAACAAAGGACAAAATTTTAAATGAAGGATTTGATAGACAATATGGTGCAAGACCGATTAAGCGTTTTATTGAAAAAAATATTGAAACTCTGTTGGCAAAAAATATTATTCAAGGAACAATTGAAGAAAATAAAAAATATGTAATTGACGTAAATCAATCAAATGAGTTTGTGCTTGAAAATTCACTGAAATTAAATTAAAATTAGCAATATAGATTTAAGAGTGCTAAAATATTAATAGATTGGGTGATAAAATGCTAACGGAAAGACAATCCTTAATTTTAAAAGTAATTATCAAAGACTACATTGATAAAAATCAACCGGTTGGTTCGAAGCGTATTTTAGAGCTTTTGGGAATTAACATTTCTTCAGCGACAATTCGTAATGATTCAGCAATTTTAGAAGAAAAAGGTTACTTAGAAAAACAACATACATCTTCAGGAAGAATTCCATCGACTAATGGTTATCGTTACTATGTTGATTATTTAATGGAGCGAACTGAAAATGAGGATTTGAAGGAGTATTTAAAAACTATCTTTCATTCCCGTGGAATTGGAATTGATAATGTATTAGATGAGGCTTCAAAGATTATTAGCGAATTAACTAAGATGACGGCAATTGTTTCTAAAAAGGAAAATTTAAATGATGTGGTTTTAAAGAAAATAGATTTAGTGCCACTTTCAAATACAATGGCTTCTGTGATCTTTGTCTTATCAAATGGAACAATTCAAAAGAAAGTTTTCAATTTGGAAAATGTCTCATTAAATGATTTAGCGATTTCAATTAAATTGTTTTCTGATAACTTAATTGAAACAAATATTCAAGAAATTGAGGCAATGGCTGAAACTATTAAACCAATTCTTGAAGAGAGTGTGAAAAATTATGAATATGTTTTGCAAACTTTTTTAAAAACAATTTTGCAAGGCAAAGATGAAAAAAAAGAGATTTTTGGAATGAAGTATATGCTAGAAAATCCCGAGTTTAATGATACTCAAAAGATTAAAAATATTATTAATTTAATGGATAAAATATCGCCATTTGATTGATATGAAGTAACATATGAATCAAATCAGCAAAAGAATAAAATTAGCACTAAGATTGGCTCAGAAATATCAGATGACAATGATGATATTGCAATTTTAGGAACTGAATTTATTACTAAAGATGGTACTACAACGTCATTAACACTTGTTGGACCAAAACGTGTTGATTATTCACAGGCAAATCAATTAATTGAAATGTTGATTGATATTATTAATGGAAATGGAGATACATAACATGGCTGAAAAAAATAAAAAGAACGAAAATATTCAAGAAAATTTAAATGATGATAGCTTGAATAATAATGAAAATGAAACTGTTGAAACTATCGATGAAATTTTGAATACAGATCAGGTATTAGCTGAAAAAGACGATTTAATTGCAGAACTTAATCAACAATTAAATGAACAAAAATTGTTAAGAGCAGCAGACATTGATAATTTGAATAAGTTTAATACAAAAAGGCTAATTGAGATTCGCAAATATGGAGCGAGTGACTTGGCGATGGAACTTATTAAACCAATTGATTTATTGAAAAAGGTAGTTGAAAGTTTGCAAGGAAATGAAGCTTTTAAAAATTATTTAACGGGTTTCGAAATGGTTGTTCGTCAAATGGAACAGGCACTCGAAAATAATGGAATTACTTTAATTGATGTAAAACCCGGAGATGAATTTGATGATCAAATTCATAATGCTAATGAAGCAGTTGAAGGAACAAAGTTTTCTGAAAACACAATTATTGAAATTATCAGTAACGGATATAAAATTCATGATCGAGTTTTAGTACATGCACTTGTGAAAGTAGCAAAATAGAAAAAGGGAGAAATATATTATGGCTAAGGAAAAAATTATAGGAATTGATTTAGGAACAACTAACTCTGTTGTTTCAGTGATGGAGGGTGGACAACCAATTATTTTGGAAAACCCTGAAGGACAAAGAACAACAGCTTCTGTTGTAGCTTTTAAAAATGAAGATATTATTGTTGGAGGAGCAGCAAAACGTCAAGCAGTTACTAATCCAAATGTGGTGATTTCAGTTAAATCAAAAATGGGATCAGCTGAAAAAGTTCATGTAAATAATAAAGACTATACACCAGAACAAATTTCAGCTGAAATATTAAGATATATGAAAAAATATGCTGAAGATAAGTTGGGAGAAAAAATTACTAAGGCAGTAATTACTGTTCCTGCCTACTTTAATGATGCTCAGCGTAAAGCAACTAAAGATGCTGGAAAAATTGCTGGGTTAGATGTTGAGAGAATTATCAATGAACCAACTGCAGCAGCATTGGCCTATGGATTAGATAAACAAGACAAAGAACAAAAAGTGTTAGTTTATGATTTAGGAGGAGGAACATTCGATGTTTCTATCTTAGAATTAGCAGATGGAACATATGAAGTTTTATCAACAAGTGGAGATAACAAACTTGGTGGAGATGACTTTGATCAAAAAATTATTGACTGACTTGTTGAAAAAATTAAGGCTGAATCAAGCGTAGATTTAAAAAATGAAAAAATGGCATTGCAAAGATTGAAAGATGAAGCTGAGAAGGCAAAAATTAACTTATCTTCACAATTGGAAGTTGAAATTAACTTACCATTTATCGCAATGAATGCAGCAGGACCTGTTTCATTTTCTACAACACTAACTAGAAGCGAATTTGACAAGTTAACTAAATCATTAGTTGACAGAACTTCTAAGCCAGTTCAGGATGCTTTATCAGCTGCAAAATTATCAGCATCCGACATTGATGAAATTTTACTAGTTGGAGGATCAACAAGAATTCCAGCTGTTCAAGCTTTAGTTAAGTCTTTATTGAAAAAAGAACCTAACCGTACCATTAACCCAGATGAAGTTGTTGCTATGGGAGCAGCAATTCAAGGAGGAGTTTTAGCTGGAGATGTAACTGACGTTTTATTATTAGACGTAACTCCGCTATCATTAGGAATTGAAACAATGGGAGGGGTATTTACTAAGTTGATTGAGAGAAATACAACAATCCCAACAGAGAAATCGCAAATTTTTTCAACAGCAGTTGATAACCAACCAGCAGTTGATATTAATATTTTACAAGGTGAAAGACCAATGGCAGCTGATAACAAATCATTAGGACAATTCCAATTAACTGGAATTAAACCAGCTCCAAAAGGAACTCCACAAATTGAAGTAACATTTAAAATTGATGTTAATGGTATTGTAAGTGTTACTGCCAAAGATAAGCAAACTAATGAAGAAAAAACAATTACAATTTCTAATTCAGGTTCGTTAAGTGATGAAGAAATTGAAAAAATGATCAAAGAAGCACAAGATAATGCTGAAGCTGATGAACTAAAACGTAAACAAATTGAATTGAAAAATAAAGCTGAAAGTTATATCAATATTATGGAATCAAGTATTGCTGAAGCAGGAGATAAAATTCCAGCTGAACAAAAAACTGAATCTGAAAAAATGATTTCAGAAATTAAAGAATTATTAGAAAAAGAAGACTATTCTCAATTAGAACAAAAAATGCAAGAATTAGAGCAAGCAATGACAGCTGCTGCAGATTTTGCAAACCAACAATCAACGCCTGAAGCTTCAGATAATTCTGACAATTCAGAAAATAATTAAAATTTTAAAAACTAACATTGGTTAGTTTTTAATTTATAGAAAGGTAATTTTATGGCAGAAAAAAGAGATTACTATGAAGTTTTAGGAGTTAGTAAAACTGCTACTGAACAGGAAATAAAGAAGGCTTATCGAACATTAGCAAAACAATATCATCCAGATGTTAATAAGGCTCAAGATGCTGAAGAAAAATTTAAAGAAATTAATGAGGCAGCATCGATTTTATTAGATGCTGAAAAACGTGAGAAATATGATCGTTTTGGACATGCTGGTGTTGATGGTCAAGCTGGTAGTGGTTTTTCAGGATTTGAAGACTTCTTTGGAGGTGGATCTTCATTTTTCGGAGATATGTTTGGGGATATGTTTGGTACTAATCAACAACAACGTCGTGGGCCCGCGCGCGGAGAAGACATTGTCATTGAATTAACATTAAATTTTAAAGAATTAATGTTTGGTGCTAATCGTGAGGTAACCTTAAATCTATTAACAAAATGTCAGCTATGTAATGGAATTGGAGCACCAAATGCTTCAGATATTCATACATGCCAACGTTGTGGTGGAAAAGGAACAATCTTAAGCCATCAACAGATGGGACCATTCCAGTTTCAATCACAAGCTACTTGTCCTGAATGTCGCGGAATGGGAAAACGTATCGATAACAAATGTCGTGATTGTAATGGGCATGGTAAAACTAAACGTAAGCGTTCAATTGATATTCCGGTACCCCGTGGAATGCGTCCAGGGCAACAAATGATTTTGCAAGGATATGGTCATGCTTGTGAAACAGAGGGGCCAAATGGAAATATATATGTAAATATTAAAGTTGCATCTTCAAAAACATTCTCAATACTTGGTAGTTCAGATGTGTTGATGAGATATAATATTAGTTACTTAGATGCAATTTTGGGAAACCAAATAACAATCGATACCTACGAAGGACAAATTAAGGTTAAAGTTCCTAAAGGAATTAATTCTGGTGAAAAAATAAAAGTTCCAAATCGTGGTCTTTATAAAGATACTAAACATGAAAAACGAGGAGATCTTGTAATTCAAGTTAATATTGCTGTGCCAACCTCAATTTCTAAAAAGGAAAAAGAACTTTTTGAAAAAATTGAACAAGAAACAGATTTCAAAACAAGAAATATATTAGAATAGTATTTCTAAATGCCAAAGTTTATAAGTTTAATGTAAAATAAATTTATAAACTTAATAAGAAAACTTATATAATCCTGCATAATGGGCAGGAGTCTCTACCTTGCACCGATGTAAGATTATGAGTTATAAAGCTAACAAAGCTGTGTTTTCGTATGAATTACAGATGTTAGTTTTTTCTTTTCTTGTTTTTTTATTATTTTTATACATTGAAAGGGCACCATGAATTTAGAAAATAAAAAAACACTAAATCAATCAAAATTATCAGAAGACAGCTTTCCTGATTTTGGAACAGAAACTTCAGAACAAACAGCAATTCGCAATGCCCAAAATTTCAAATTTAGTAACAATCGTGGAATTGCCGCTATTGAAAAATATTTTAAATTTGATACTTTGGGAGCAACAATGAAAAAAGAGATTTGAGGAGGGCTAGCAACTTTCTTATCTTTGATTTATATTTTGTCGCTAAATCCATCAATCTTGGGAGAGTCAAATTCTATTAATTCTGAACTAGCAAAAATGAACTACTTTGGAA
Source organism: Mesoplasma syrphidae (assembly GCF_002843565.1). Classification (NCBI taxonomy): domain Bacteria; kingdom Bacillati; phylum Mycoplasmatota; class Mollicutes; order Entomoplasmatales; family Entomoplasmataceae; genus Mesoplasma; species Mesoplasma syrphidae. Next base: position 566,428 of record NZ_CP025257.1, on the reverse strand, counting down.
TTTTTTTAGCAACAGCAATTGCTTCAGGAATAGCATCAATTGTAATGGGATTGTTTGCAAATGTTCCGATTGCAGTTTCAACCAGTATGGGAATGAATGCAATGTTTACCTTCAACATTGCCAATAGAGGATTAGGTTATGAAGGGGGATTAATTGTTGTACTAATATCATCGATTATATTTACGATTATTTCTATAACACCGTTACGAACAATTATCATTAAAGCAATGCCAAAAGGTTTAATGATTGCATTTGCAATTGGTATTGGATTTTTTATAACCTATGTTGGATTAGCAAATATGGGGTGGTACAAAACTGCCGAAGCCAGCAGTATACCATCAGCTGCTTTGGCATCATTTAAGACAAATTTTATCCCGATTTTATTGGGGATGGGTTGCTTAGGAATAATTCTTATATTACATTTTAAAAAGGTTCCTGGTGCAGTTGCAATTGGAATTTTAAGTATGGCAACTGTGGCAATTATTATTGCAAATACTTTGCCAAATAGTCATGCTCTTGTTTCTAATAATGGAGCTTTAGCAAACTCAAATTTTCGATTAGATGGAAATGCTTGATCCTATGATTTTAAAGGTTTTAATACAAACTTGGAAAATACTTGGTCTCAATTTACTAACTCCAAAATTTGAACTAATCCGATTACTTATGTTTCAATTTTTGTATTCGTGATTATGAACTTTTTTGATGCAACGGGAACAATAGCTGCAATGAGTAATCAACTAAATAGATATACCAATCAACATAAGGAAATTCCTCACAAAGCATTGGTAATTGATTCAGGAGCAACTGTTGTTGGGGCTTTATTGGGAACGTCACCTGTTAACTCATATGTTGAATCAGGAGCTGGAATTCAGCAAGGAGCTAGAACAGGATTAGCAGCAATTCTAAATGGGATTTTATTCTTTGCTGCGATTGCATTATTTCCAATCTTTAGAGCTGTCCCAGTTTGTGTTAGTGGGGCTGCTTGTGTTTACATTGGAATGATGATGGTTTCAGAACTAAAAGATGTGGAGTGAAAAAAACCAGAGTTTGCGCTTACAACTTTCTTAGTAATTGTATTTATGATTACAACATATTCAATTGCTGAAGGAATTGCTATTGGAACCATTTCATATGTATTTGTTATGGCAGTTACTAAACGTGCCAAACAAATCGGATTTGTAATGTGGACATTAGCCTTATTGTTTATTGTTTATTGGATTGCATTGGCATTTATGCAGGTTTAGTCTTGCTATAAGTGAATATTAAATGATAAAATTAAATTGCTTTATAAAGCAATTTTTTATTTTATATAAAACAAGAAGGAATAAATATGAAAAAGAAAGTTATTGTCGGAATTAGTGGTGGGGTTGATTCATCTGTTGCAGCTTTACTTTTATTACAACAAGGGTACGAAGTTGAAGGTCTCTTTATGAGAAATTGAGATTCTGCTGCAAATAATGATGTAATGGGTAATTCTGAATCACAAGATGAAATTTGTACTCAGGAGCAAGATTATTTTGATGCTAAAGCAGTTGCTGACAAGTTAAAAATTAAATTGCATCGAATTGATTTTATTAAAGAATATTGAGATTACGTATTTGAGTATTTTATCCAGGAATATCAAAAGGGAAGAACACCTAATCCAGATATTTTATGCAACAAATATATTAAATTTGATAAGTTTTTGGACTATGCTTTAAATACTTTAAACGCTGATTATATAGCGATGGGTCATTATGCGGGTGTCCATTTTAATCAAAAAACTGAGCAATATGAAATGATTAGAGCAGTCGATCAAAGTAAAGATCAGACATATTTCTTATGTCAATTAAATCAATATCAATTATCAAAAACATTGTTTCCTTTGCAAGGAATAAAAAAATCAGAAATTCGTCGTTTAGCGTCCGTTAATGGATTAGTTACCGCTGATAAAAAAGATTCAACAGGTATTTGCTTTATTGGAGAAAGAGAGTTTACAAAATTTTTACAAAACTATATTTCTAATCAGCCAGGAGAAATTATTGATATCAAAACTAACAAAGTTTTAGGTCAACATATTGGAGCAATGTATTATACAATAGGCCAAAGAAAAGGACTAAATCTTGGGGGTATGGTCGAACCATATTATGTTGCTGCTAAAGATGTAGATAAAAAAATTATTTATGTTGCACCCGCAAGCGATGAAAATTATTTATTGTCAGAAGAATGTATTGTTAATGAAATTAATTGGACAATTGATATTACAAAATATTTTGATGATGTTAGCAATTTTGAATGTACAGCTAAATTTAGATATCGACAGCCTGATGTTAAAGTCAAAATGCATAAACTGCAGAATGACATTTATCGTGTAGCTTATCCCCAAAAAGTTAAAGCCGTAACTGAAGGCCAAGAGGCAGTTTTTTATTTAAATGAAATTTGTTTGGGTGGAGGAACAATTGAAGCAGTCAAGAGATAGAAAAAAATGCTTTTTTACTTTATAATCATATAAGTAAATTAGCACTAGGAGGAGATTTTTATGGGTGGAACAACAATTGTTTTAATAATTTTACTTATTGTAGTTATTGCTTTTGTAATCTTTACAACGGTTACAGGAAAAAAAGCAAGCAAAAAAGAAAAAGCAAAACGTTATCAAGAGGTAAGAAATAAAATTAAAGAGTATATTGCCACTAATGATAATCGTAAAAATTTAAGAATTGAATTTGAAAAAGTTTTTGCTCGCAAGGGTGCAGAATATAAATATCGTGATGTTTTTGATGTTATTGTGGAGCTGGTTGAACCAAAAACTCAAAAAATAATTGATACGAGAGCCTATGAAATTGAGGGAATTACAACTAAAGTGGATAAAAAGAATTATCGTACAGAGTGAGTTGTCAATACCCTTTTGGAGCTCGAAGACGCAAAACGTCGTATTGCAATTTCTGAAAAAGACATTAAGTTGACTAAAGAAGAAAAACTTGCTTTAAAAAAAGAAGAGAAGCGTCGAGAAAAGGAATTTGCTGAAAAAGAAAAAGCGGAATTAAAAGCTGCTAAACAAGCATCAAAAACTGTAAATAAAAATGAACGCCTTCGAGAAATTGAAAAAATCAATAAACAGATGACTGAAAAATTTGTACCAACAAGAAGAAAAGATTAATTGATAAGGTAGCTTCGCTATCTTTTTTATTTGCAGAGTTTTTCTAAACATTAGATATAATAATAGCAGGGAAAAGAAAAACTTAGGGTGGTGAAGCAAATGGAGCAATTATTTAAAACTAGGATCTCAAAGGAAACATTCAAAACAGCATTGTCAGAATGTATTAAAAAAGCATGAATTTATAAAACGAAGGAAAATTTTGTTCAAGCTTTAGCCTGAAAACAGAATCATATTTTTCAGTATGCAATAAAGGATGAAATTGAATCTGAGGATAATTTTAATGAAGACGCATCGCAAATCGATATTTATGAAACATACGCTAATTTAGATGATATGGATGAAAGCGACCGTGTTGCATTTTTAAAACGCTGAGATGATTTATGAGCTGATCCTAATGGTTTTGAAATTTCAAAATTTGCGGGAGAGACAATTGAGGATGGAAACGCAGTTGGAGAGGCTGCTAGAGAATACTTTGACTTAATTAATGCGGATATGAATATTAAGATGAATGAAGAAATGGAAACAATTTCATTTGAAAATATTACAAATTTTAAACAGGCTGTGGAGCTAACAAATGATGCTTTAGATAAAACTGACAAATACCGCTATATTTATGAAGCGGCTTTTGAATTTGATGATATGAATTTGAGAACTCGTTGTGATATTTTAAAAATTAAACCTAACATGCATGTTGAAATTATAGAAGTTAAGGCAACTTCTACTGTGAAAGTAGAACATTTTTATGATTTAGTTTATCAAGTTTATGTTTTAGAAAAAAATGGTTTTATTGTTGACAATATTCATATTTGTCACTTAAAAGATAATTATTTACGTGGTCGCTTTAATAATGTAATTCATGATTCTCTAAGTGTTGAAGCAAAAAACTTTTTTGATAACATTCAAACAATCAAGTATGAAGAAGTACTAGAATTTTTAAAAGCAGATATTAAAATTCCAAAAAATAATAATAAATCGGATTTAAATTATTTTGACTTTTTTGACATTGACAGTTTTTCTCATGGCAAAAGTAAAAAACGAGCAACTCTGATAGAAGAACTAGAAAATTTTAAGGCGTTTTATAATTTGGATCATTTATTTCAAAATTTAACAAATATTTTGGCTCTTAATGCTGAGGAAATTAAAGGTTATTTTACTAGTGAATTTTGTGAAACAAGAATTATTCGTAATCGTAAGAATGAATGAATTTTTGCTACTGATGATGAGAATAATATGCCTTACTGTAATCATGTAATGCCGTGATTTGATTTAAGCAGAGAAACATTTATGTGTTTAACAGGTCTTAAAATTTCTCAAAAAGCTAACATTATTTTAAATTCTAAGTCACCATATTTTGATGATTATGCAACTTTGTTTGATTCCTCAATTCCACAAAAAGCTGGTGGAAAGTCATTTTTTAAGGACAAGCATCATCGGATTTTTGAAAGTTATAAAAATCGTCATGAAATAACTGCAGATGCCACAAAAATTATTGACCCCACTTTGGTTGATAAATTAAGTCAGCAACTAGCAAAATATGAAGATAAAATTATTTATATGTATGATTTTGAAACAGTGAAATGAGCCATTCCAAATTTTGACAATTCTGCTGGATATCAGCAAATACCTTTTCAATATTCTATTGATGTAATTTTTAATAAAGATTTTGATTATAATCATCCTGAAACAATGAAGCATTTTGACTTTATTGGAAATGACTGTCATGATCCTCGTCCTCATTTTATTGAAAAATTTGTTCAGGATATGTTTAGCAACGGACCGGGAATTTATGTTGCCTATAATGATTCATTTGAAAAAACAGTGTTAAAATATTTAGCGTTTATTTATCCAGAGTATTCGATTCCCTTAATGTACATTATTCAAAATACAGTTGATTTAATGGATTTTTTTAAGGGAAATGACAAAAAAGATTTACCGTGATTTTTAATCTATCATCCTGATTTTCATGGAAGTTACTCAATTAAAAAAACTCAACCAGCATTGGATCCAAAGTTTTCTTATAAAGACCTAAAAATTAATCAAGGAGCTAAGGCAGCTCAAACATTTCGTGAATATGTTGATGGGAGAATTCCTGATCTTGCCTGAGAAGAAAAAATTAAGCCCGATATGCTAAAATATTGCAATCGTGATACGTTGGCAATGGTTGTCATTTATCAGCGTATTTTAGAAATTTATCAACAATGAAAGGAACAACATAATGATTAATAGCTTGCGAGTAGTTTTTTGTGGAACTCCACAAATTGGAGCTGATATTTTAAAAGCTTTAATAGAAATGCCAAATGTTGAAGTTGCAATGGTGATTTCTCAACCTGATAAAAAGGTAGGAAGAAAAAAACTTTTAACTCCCACAATTGTTAAAAAGATGGCCCTGGAGTATGGAATTCCGATTATTCAGCCAGTTAAAATTAGTGAATCATATGAAGAAATAAAAAAAGCTAATCCGGATTTTATTATAACTTGCGCATATGGCCAATTCATTCCAACCAAAATTTTAGAAATTCCAAACATTGATGCAATTAATATTCATGGAAGTTTACTACCAAAATACCGTGGCGGAGCACCAATTCAGTATGCAATTAAGAATGGGGATTCAAAAACGGGAATTTCAATTATGAAAATGGTAAAAAAAATGGATGCAGGGGACTATTATATTCAAGAGTCAGTTTTGATTGAACCAAATGATACAGCAGGAACAATGTTTGAAAAATTGGGAGTCCTAGGAGCAAATATGATTAAGAAATACTTGTTCCAAATTGCTAATCGGGAATTAGTTCCTGTAGCTCAAAATGAAACAGAAGTGACATTATCTAGAAATATAACTACAAATGAAGAAATGATTGATTGATATCAAAGTGCTAAACAAATTAATAACCATATTAGGGCGCTAGCACCAACACCCATTGCCCATACATATTTAAAAACAGAAAGATATAAAATTAAATCAGCTCGATTGTTAAGATCGGACGAATTTTTTGCCACAACTCTTAATGTCAAAAGACCTGGAGAAATTGTAGCAATGGATAGAGAAGGAATTATAATTCATACTAATCAAGGTTTTTTGAAAGTTTTGGAGATTCAAAGATCAGGTAAAACAATGATTAGTGCTGGTTTATATTTTGCTAATCGACTGACGGATTTAAGAGTGGGAGATGTTTTTGGTGAACTCATGATTTAGAAATACTAGGTATTTAGTTTTAACAGGTATTTATATCGCAGTTTTAATGTGTGTTTCTTTTTTGACGATTTTTTTCAAAGCGAGTGACGGGTTTTTTCAGCTAACATCAGGATTTTATTTAGCTTTGTGTGCTTTAATGCCTGGACCATCACTATTAATAGTTGGAATTATTTATGGAACCATGCTTGATGCAATTGCAGGAGGACTTATATTTATTCCAATGACAATTTTAATAAATATGCTAATGTTTATTATTATAAAAGGTTTAAGCAAATATCTTACGGTTTATGGAACAATCATATTTGCAGCTGCATTAGTATTTATATATATACCTTATACGGGATTAGTTTATGGGTTTAGTGATTCCGTGATTATAAAGGCTTTAATTACTGATTCAATCCAATTTGCAGTTACCATATTGGTGGGATTCATAATTTATAAGGGTTTAAGTGCTCCGAATATTAGAAAGCATTTATTTGAATTCAATAAGACCTCTCAATAAGACTTTTAGTCTTATTTTTTTTAGAAAAATGTTATAATAAATTAGACTAAAAAATAAAAGGAGATATTAATAATGCAAGTAAATGACTTACGTCCTGGAACAACATTCTTATACGAAGGAAATATCTTTGTAGTTATTGATCAATCATTTTCAAAAACTGGCAGACAACAAGGAAAAGTAACAGTAAAAGTTAAAAATTTGCGTACTGGTGCTCGTGTTGAAATCACATTTACGGGTGGTGACAAAGTTGGTAAGGCAATGATTGAAAGAAAAGATATGCAATATTTATATAATGATGGTAATGAGGCATACTTGATGGACACTGAAACTTATGAACAAGTGCAAATTCCAATGACAAAATTGGAATGAGAATCAAAATTTTTGATTGATGGATTAATGATTAAAATGGCAGAATATGATGGAGAAATTTTAGGAATTGCCTTACCAGATAAAGTTGAGTTAACAGTAACTTCTGCTGAAGCAGCTGTTAAAGGTGATACAACCAGTGGTGCTCAAAAAAAAGCAGTTGTTGAAACAGGATTAGAAATTCAAGTTCCATTATTTGTAAATGAAGGAACAAAAGTGCTTATTAGTACTATTGATGGTAAATATTCTGGTAGAGCATAAAGTGTTAAATTTAATTAAAAAGTAAAGGGAGGATAATATTATGTATATTTCAATTGAAAGAAATAGTCGTGGAACTTTAGATATTGAACAATACGCTTTAAATAAACTAGTTGAATCAACAGTAGTTTCTTCAACTTCAGCAAGCATTGCAAATATAGAAGTAATTACAGAAATTTATCACGATAATTTATTATATATTTTGATTAAAATTAAATTTGAGGGTCAAGCATCTGATTTTATTTTTGAAGAAAAGCTAATTAGTAAAAACGTTGAAGATATTATCACCCAAACATTAAATATTAAACCGAGAAACATATCTGTAGCATACGGAAGATAAAATGGAAAATTAAATATGAAAAAGGAGAAAATAGAATGAAATTCGCAGAAAGTAAAATAATTGAACAAGGACAGGGAAAATGAACAGTTACAATTGATGGTCAAGAGTGAGCAACAATTTTAACAAAAGCTAAAAATAGATTGAAGTCAAATGTTGAAGTCCCAGGATTTAGAAAGGGTAAAGCACCTCAAAAAGAAGTTGATAAATACTTAACACCTTCAAAAATTTTTAATGAAGGTTTCAGAATGGCAATTCAACCAGCATTTGAATTTGCTCGTAACTCAGATGTGAAAATTGAACCAATGAATTCTCCATCACCAGTGCCATTTAAAGTAAGCGAAAAAGAAATTATTATTGACTTCTTTTTTGATTTGCGTCCTGAAATTAAACTGGGAAAATATACAGGAATTAAAAGTGTAGAAAAACAAAGTATAGAAGTTACAGAAGAAGAAATTGATACAGCAATTACTCAATATCAACAGCAATTTGCAATGGAAAAACCAAAAGCAAATGATGCTAAAATTGCTGAAGGTGATGCTGTTACTTTTGATTTTAAAGGTTATGTTGATGATGTTCCTTTTAAAGGTGGAGAAGCTAAGGGACATAAATTGATCATTGGGTCTAATCAATTCATTCCAGGATTTGAAACATCAATGATTGGTTTAGGATTAGGCGATAATCAAGCAATATCTGTAACTTTTCCAACTGAATATGCTCCAGAATTAGCTGGTAAAGAAGCTAAGTTTGTTTTGAATATCACAGCAATCAGTGAAAGAATTTTACCAAATCGTGATGATGAATTGGCAAAAGACTTAAATATTCCAGGGGTTGAAAATTTTGAGCAATTAAAAGAGAAAATTAAAAATGAATTCCAAACCAGAAAAGCTCAAGGATTGAAAGCTCAATTTGTAAATGAAGTTATTGGAGAAATCATTAAAGGCTCAACAGTTGAATTACCAAAGTCAGCAATTGATAGTCAAGTTCAGGAAATGAAAAAAGAATTTGAACAAGAAGTTCAAAAGCAAGGATTGACTTTAAAGGCTTATAAAAAAGCAACGGGACTAACTGATAAAGATATTGAAGCTGAGATTTTAGGTGATGCTAAGGCTAAATTAGAGGGGTACTTAGTGACTTCAGAAATTAAGGCCAAAGAAAAGTTTGAGGCAACTGAAGAACAAATTGATTCTAAATATCAAGATCTAGCATCTCAGTTTGGAGTTGAAATTGATTATATTAAAAATATTATTAAGCCTGATCAAATTAAGGTTGAATTATTGAATGATTTATTAAACGACTTTTTATACGAAAATAACGGAAAGTAGAATAATAAAATAAGCAAAGTCGAAAGGCTTTGTTTTTATATTAGCACTAAGACTATTAAAGTGCTAATATATATGTTATTATTTATTTGTACCAAAATAAGGGGGAGAAATTATGAATAAAACAATCAAATTTCCTATATTTATCACAAGAGGAATTTGCATATTTCCTAAATTTACAGAAACTGTAGAAGTAGGTAGAAAACAAACTCAAGAATCTACAAAGACAGCAATTGCTGAATTTGAAGGTAAAATTATTGTTGTTTCGCAACGTAAAGTTATGGACAATGAACCAGCAATGGACGAATTATTTGATTTTGGAACTCTGGCAACTATTAAAATTATTAAAACATGAAAAGATGGAACTTTGACTGTTGAAGTAACCGGAGAAGAACGTATAAAATTAATTTCTACAGAGCAAAAAGATGGTTACTTTATGGCTTCAGCTGAAATTCTAGAAGCTGATGTGTCAAATATTGAAGGTCAAGTCGATACTATTCATAAACAAATAACAGAAATTGCGAGTCTTTCAAAGGATTTTCCGGAGGTCGCTGTTGAATGACTAAAAACTAAATCATTAGATAACATCAATTATGTTGTCGATTCAATTGCAAAATCTTTGCCGTTTATTTCCTTAGAAACTAGAAATATTCTTTTAGGTGAGCAAAATTTTGTTAAGCGTTTGGAAGAAATTTTAAATTTTTTAGGTAAAAAAGATGTTTCACTAGATGTTGACTCAGAAATTAATAAAAAGTTGAAAGATCGCATGGATCAACAACAAAAAGAATACTACTTACGTGAAAAGATGCGTATTATTAAAGATGAGCTTAATGATGAAGATTCGGATAAATCAGCTGTTGAAAAGTATAAGGATCGTTTGGAAAAGGAACCATTTCCCAAACAAGTTAAGGAGCGAATTCTGTCATCAATTTCTAAATTAGAAAATATGCAGTCATCTTCAGCAGAAGCGACTGTAGAGAGAAATTATATTGATTGAATGATGTCATTACCGTGATGACAATCAACAGAAGATATTGCAGATTTAAGATTTGCTCAAGAAATTTTGGATAAACATCATTATGGTCTTAAAAAGGTTAAGGATCGAATTATTGAGTTCTTGGCTGTTAAGCAAAAGACCAAATCATTAAAAGGGCCTATTATTACTCTAGTAGGTCCTCCAGGAGTTGGTAAAACTTCTTTGGCAAAATCAATTGCCGAAGCTTTGGGTAAAAATTTTGTAAAAATATCTTTGGGTGGTGTTAAAGATGAGTCTGAAATTAGAGGACACCGTAAAACATATATCGGTGCAATGCCAGGGCGTATAATTCAAACAATGAAACGTGCAAAGGTTAAAAATCCATTATTTTTATTAGACGAAATTGACAAAATGGCTTCCGATCAACGAGGAGATCCAGCATCAGCAATGTTGGAAGTTTTAGATCCTGAACAAAACGTGGAGTTTTCTGATCATTATATTGAAGAGCCATATGATTTAAGCGAAGTTATGTTTATTGCGACTGCAAACTACCCAGAAGACATTCCTGAGGCTTTATACGATCGTATGGAAATCATTAATTTATCAAGCTATACTGAAATTGAAAAGATGAAGATTGCTAAAGACTATTTGGTGGAACGTGTTTTAAAAGAGCACTCTTTAACTAAAGAAGAACTAATGTTTACTGATGAAAGTTTTGATGAGATTATTAAATATTACACTCGTGAAGCTGGAGTTCGTCAATTAGAACGCCATATTTCAGCAATTGCTCGTAAGTTTATTGTTAAATTATTAAATATGGAAATTGAAAATTTAGTAGTTACTCCGGCAGTTATTAATGAGTTTTTAGGAAAACGTATTTTCGATCACACTGAAAAACAAGGACAATCAAATGTTGGAGTTGTAACCGGATTGGCTTATACCCAATTTGGAGGGGATATTTTACCAATTGAGGTTAATGTTTATCCAGGTAAAGGAAATTTAACTTTGACTGGTAAGCTTGGAGAAGTTATGAAAGAATCAGCAACAATTGCTTTAACTTATGTTAAATCAAATTATGAAAAATTTGGAATAGATAAAGCAATTTTTGAAACAAGCGACATACATATTCACGTTCCTGAAGGTGCTGTTCCAAAAGACGGTCCATCAGCAGGAATTACAATGACAACTGCGTTAGTATCGGCTTTATCAAATAAACCAGTTTCACGTGATTTAGGTATGACTGGTGAAATTACTCTAACTGGTTCTGTGCTTCCAATTGGGGGATTAAGAGAAAAATCGATTTCGGCTGCACGTAGTGGTTTGAAAAAAATTTTAGTACCAGTTAAAAATTTAAAAGATTTAGATGAAATTCCTGATGAAGTTAAATCAGTTTTAGAAATTAAGGGAATGGAAACTTATGATCAAGTATTTGACGAAGTTTTCACATCTAACTAATCATGTAATGTAAAATAACTAGGATGCTAGTTATTTTTTTATGGAGGTAGGAAATGAATCAACCGTTGGCGTTTTTGTTAAGACCAAAATCTGTTAATGATATCATTGGACAAACTCATATTCTTGGCCCAAATGATATGATCATTAAAATGATAGAAAAAAAATTTTGTACTTCATTAATTTTTTATGGACCTTCGGGGACAGGAAAGACTACCTTTGCAGTAGCTCTTGCTGAGGATTTGAATATTGCTTATGATACTTTTAATGCAACATATGATAAGAAAGAGCGCTTGACTAAAATTGTCAATAGGGCCATTGATGAGCCTAATTTTATTTTAATTATTGATGAAATTCATCGAATGAATAAGGACAAGCAAGATATATTGCTAGAATATATGGAAAAAGGTAATATTAAACTGTTTGCTACAACTACAGAAAATCCATTTTTTGTAATCAATCCGGCTATTCGTTCACGGGCAAATATTATTGAGTTGAAACGCGTTGAAGCAGGGGAAATGTTTAAGTATGTGAAAAAGCTAATTGCAAATAAGACGATTAAGCTGTCAATCAATGATGAAGCCTTGAATTATTTATGTAACTTGGCAAGTGGTGATGTGCGAACATTAATTAATAGTCTAGAAATATTTGTTAAGCTTTATAGCGAGCAAAACATTGATATTAATTTAGTTTTAAAAGCCGTTCCAAATGCCAAAAATCCTTCAGGTGCTTATGGTGATGATATTCATGACTTAAAATCAGCGTTCCAAAAATCAGTTCGAGGAAGCGATGTGGACGCAGCACTTTATTATTTTGCCAGACTCTATGAAATAGGAGACTATGAAACTTTAATGCGTCGAATGTTAATTATAGCCTACGAAGATATTGGAATGGCTAATCCAACACTTCCACCAAGAATTCTAATGGCGACAAATGCCTTCCGTCAATTGGGTTTTCCAGAAGGAATTATTCCTTTGGGATTAGCAGTAATTGAAATGGCGTTGAGCGAAAAATCTAATTCAGCTTATTTGGCTGTTAAGCAAGCTCATAGTGACATTCAAAATGGCTTAGTTTATGATATGCCAGACTATCTTAAAGATGCTCATTATAAGTCCGCTAAAAAACTTAATCGTGGAATTGGATATAAGTATGCTCATGACTATCCAAACGATTGAGTAGATCAACAATATTTGCCTAATGAAATTAAAGATATAAAGTATTATAAAAATAAATCTCATTCATCATATGAGAAAAAAGTTTATGAATTATATTTGAAAATGAAAAAGAACTAGATTAACTAGTTCTTTTTTAATCTATTGCATAAACTTTTCATTCTTTCCCTGGATTTTCATGTCCCTTAATACGATCACGCTTAATAGTAACAATATAAGTTTGCCTTGTTTTTGATTCCTTATCATTGTAATATAATTCATACTTAATAAAAGCATCATTATAAACATAATAAAAGTTTTCCTCAGATAAAAATTTTGTTGTCCAGTTTTTTTGGTCCAAATAATCTCCAAATTTATCATTAACATATGCTGGTAAAGATTTATCTTGAATTCATTTTGATACCTTGATTAAAAGATTAGCCATTTTTGACATAGTTTTTCCCTTAATTTCGGCCATTGGACTTTCGGGCAACTCTTTGTTTCCATAGGCTTGATAAATTGCATCATAAACTGAGTTTTCTTTAAAATTATCAAATCCAGTATTGTCAGCTTTTTTTCTTAAACCTAAAATATATGATGCTTTTGAAATTCCATTAAGTTTTGGACTCTCTTCTGTTAGCTCAATATCATTTGGATAAACTATTGCTACTAACAAAGCTGATAATGTATTGTTAAATATTTCAGGATATCCCTCAATTGGTTTGTCTTTTCATTTAATTAATTCTGGGGTGTTAAGAACGTCTAACAAGTTTGCCATATCTTTCGTGTCTAAAATATATTCTGACTTGGAATTTGGATATTTTCTTCCTGTTTCAAAAAAACTAGCAGCGCTATCAATAATATCTGCTAAGGATATCGTTTTTAGTCCATATAAAAATATTGCCTTAGTCTCAATGTCTATTCCAAATGCTTTTAAAAGTTTGGCAATTGGAGTCGTTAGAACAGTTTTTATATTTGTTAAAGAATTAATAATTTCATCACTGATTTTAATAACTCCGCCATCGTTTAAAGCTTTTAAAATTCCTGATAAGGCGTTACCACTATATAGAGAGCCAAGTAAGTTATCAAAAATTTCACTATTAGTATTTAAATAATCAAATAATGGTTTATATGGTTTTAAACTTTCAATACCTAGCATTCCTAAAATTTTTAAAATTATTTTTAAAGAGTCTTTTCCTGGAAGCGGACCTTGGTTCGCAAAAGCATTTCCGATATCTTTTAATAATTTAATAATTAAGCCAACAACTTCATTAACCGCATCAGAAGAAGCTAATTTTGTAGCCAATTGCGTTTGCAATATATCTTTCAAATTTGTCAGCAATGCTCCAAAAAAAGGATTTTCCAATTCGGGAATAGAAGGTGTTTGAAATAAAATTGATATCAATTTTTGAAAATTAATTCCATTACGGTCTTTTTGTTCGGGAACTAAAAAGATTTGCAAAAAGCTAAACAACTCTTTAAAATTAATTTGATCAAATTTTTCTTCATTAATTTTTCCATCATTTTTTAATAAAACTTCAGACACAATTTCTGAATTTGTTTTTGTCATATCAAAAATATTTACAAAACCGGCATCTGTTTTTATAACATCATTAACATCAACATTATTAAGATATGGCTTAAATTCCGACATATAATAAGCAAGAACTCTAATATATTGAATCAGCGGTACTACTAAAGAAGTAGTGTCTTTTTTAATAATGGCGTCGATAATTTGTTTCATACAACTATTAACAGCATCTTTTACAGTGACATACTCTTGACCAGGTTGCTTTCCAGGAATTTCCTTTAGTGCTTGTTTTAATAAATTTATAAGTCCCTTTTCTGATAAGGCACTATCTAAAGTTTCAATAAGCTGCGGTGTCAATATTCCTTTAATTAGATTACCAATAGTGTCGCCACTTCCAATAATACTTTCTAATAAAGCTCCCTGCCCTTGAGGAGTGAATGAACTACCACCAAATAAAATATTAACTAATCCTGAAATTAAAGAAAGTGTTTTAGCAGTCGAACTATTACCAGATAAAGTTTTTTGTTTTGCCTCTTCATCAAATTCGGCCATAGATCTAGCAATTTTTGAGTCCTGCTCAAGGTCATCTTTATTAACTTTATAACGATCATTACCAAAAACTTGCTTCAGTAAAAATTCTAAACTTGATTCTTTGGTTATTGTACTGTTACCAATTCCCTTAATTCATTCTTCTCCCAAAACATCAACTATTTTTAAAGATTTAATATAACTTGCAGTATAATCCAAATCCATATTAGCGCCATCTTTATTATTTAAAATAGCTGCTTGAGCAACAAATGAAGAAGCAGCAATATAGTCTTGAACGTCTTTTACAATATCAGCCTTATATTTGTTTCCTCATGAGCAGGCAGCAGTACTTCCAGATGAAGCAAAAATGCTTACTGAACCTAAGATAATTAATAATTTTTTCATACTAATATGCCTTTCTTTTTTAAAAGTGAAATTAAAATCAAAATAATTTTAACACACATTAAGTGTTATTTTTTGCAAATTATTATGTTTTTATTTTTTAAAAATGGTATAAATAAAAGGTGTTATATGTTTAGAACATTAATAATTTCAAATATTCATACTATAAGTTGAGATAGGAAGGGCAATATTATGAAAAAGCAAAACAATTTCTTTTTGTTGCTAAAGCAAGGGATTAAAGGAATATTTAAATTTAGAATTCAATTTATCATAATTATGATTTTAGCTTTTTTGTCAACTTTTATTTTGTCGACTTCTTTATCAATTACGGTTCGTCTTAATAATTCATATAATCAAATTGTTAAATCTGTTCCAAGATTTGATTATTCAACTTCTTTGTATACTGGAAGAAAAAGCGTTAATGGTGGAGATACCACGCCAACTTTTATACCTTTGAATGATTTTATGAATTTCGACAATGTTGGAATTTATGATAGTCAAACTGAAGAGACAGTCCAAGTTGATTACAACTTTACTTTAAATAGTTACTATCTTCAAAAATTTAATGATCCAACAAACCATGAATATTCTTTTAAAGAAACATTTTTGACAAGGTTATTTGAAGGAAATTCTTTGAATCCACAGGCAAATTCTGAATTCAAGACAAATTTTTCAAAACTTACTAACGATAATCGTGATGAGTGAGCAAAAACTCAAAAAAATATTATGACAAATGAAATTATTTTGTCATTAAAGGCGTTTGCAGATTCTAGTCAAAAATTTTCTTTAAGCAATCCTGAAAAAATTGAAGAAAAGTATTTAAATAATACAATGGCTGGAGAAATGGTTAAAGAGCCAAATTTTATTGATACAATTATTTCAGCTAAACATAAATATGAATCAGCTAAAACTTCAGAAGAAAAAGAGCAAGCATGAGCAAACGTTAGTTTAGAAAAACGGGATTTTTATTCATATATTCAAATTGTTGCAACAACAGTTGTTGAATGACTGAAAAGTGAATATGAAGTGTTATTCCTTAAGGATGGTGGACCTTTCAAGGGTCAAGATATAGAAAATTCGGGAGAGTTATTCTATGAAGTTGTTTCTGGTTATAAATTTAATAAAGAACAAGCAATTAGACCTGAATATATTGTTAGTGACGAAAATTACTATACACTTGATACAAAACTAGGTTCTGAATTTAGTAAAACAAATGAAAATCAATACTTATATAACTCAATTGAACTTGATCAAGAACAAATTAAACAAGGAGTAAGTATACGAAACCATTTTTTGGAAAAGAAAGGTTTTCGTGGAATTGTGAATCAAACTGCAGCCAAAATTGTTGAAAAAGATGGTAAAAAAATTATTAGCGATGCAAGCTTTCTTGGAAATACAGCTGAATTTAAAACTTTTAAATATTTAGATCAAGAACAAAGCATTTTGCAAAGAATGGATGCTTATGAAAACTTTGACCTAAACGATTACTTTGATGACCATTATAAGGCAATTATTGACAATGATGAAGAAGAAGCAATGAAGGACCCTAATAAAGAAATTCCAGAAAAGCCAGAAGATATTGACTGAAATAATTTTGGAAATCAAACAAGAGTCTCAGCTTATCAATATCATTTGCAGCAAACAGCAAAAGTTTCAGGTTACAAAGCAAATTTTAGAAAAGAAACTTATATTTTTGATAGTATTTCACAAATTCGTTATCGTGCAGTAATTTTAAATAATCGTGATAACATGAATTTCACTATTTTAGATGGTCGTAATGCTTTAAATAGAGGAGAAATTTTACTTTCTCAACAATACGCAAGAGCCAACAAAATTAAACTTAATGATCATTTACGTATTGGAGATGCTTTATATAAAGTAGTTGGTTTTGCAACTGATACATATTCATATTTTCCTACTGCTGATCCTGATTTTCCAGTTCCTCAAACAAAAACAAGTGCAATTATTTATGCCTATAGGGATACAATAAGAGATTTAACAAGTGGAATTTCGTCGGGACAGTCAGAAAGAAGTGCAACTCAATCATTTAATTTCTTTTTAACTGGAACTGAGAATCAATATAAAACAGATGTTAATAAATTCTTGGCATTACAAATGAATGTTGGAAAATCTTTAAAATCAAATTATGAGTATCTAAATTCAGGTACTTCAAGTGAAAAAATAAAATCATTTTTCAAAACAGTAAAATTTGCGGATTCTAATTTTAGATTGTCATGAACTTTACAACCATTAGCATTAAGAGTGTTCAATATTATCACGGTTATTGCCTCACTAGTTATTGCAATAATTGCAATAATTGCTTTAATCATTTGCATTAAAAAAACTATTCATTTCAACGCTAAACAAATTGGAATTTTGAAAGCTATTGGAACTAACCCCTGAATGATTGCTGTCTCGTATATTGCTCAATCTTTGATTATTGCATTTATAGTTATTCCGTTAGGCTGACTGGCAGGAGTTGGAATGCAAATTCCATTTTCTTCAATGTTTATTAGTTACTTTAGTTCGCCATATCATGGATTTATTTTTGAAGGAATTTCGTTGGCAATTTCATTTGTGGCATTTGGAGTTTTAGCAATTATAATATCATTAGTTTGCGCGTTCTTATTAACGAATAAATCAGTCATGGATATTTTGGTTGTTAATACAAAATGGTCATCATCAAAATTAATCAACAAGTTAAAAAATGGAGTATTTAAAAATTCTAAATTCACATTAAAATTTTCTTTAACATTGGCAAGTTCAGGAAAAAAACCGATTGCTTTATTAGTTACAGTTATTGCTTTTTCATCAATCTTAATTTCTACTGGTTTAGCAATTCCATCAGTTGCATTAAACGCTCAGAAGTCTTATTACAAGAGTGTTAAATATGCTAATGCTTATCAAAATAAAGATACAACATTGAACTCCCCATTATCAAAACCAGCTTACAGTTTTTGAGAAGGGCAAGATGTGCTTGAAGCTGATTTTATAGATGATAAATTGGATATGGATGGAACTGGAGTTGGTTATGGATATTATAAAACTCCAAAGAATTATAATTCATCGACATTTGATGCTACCCCATTTAGTAAATATCTTTATAGTTCGGGAAATCAGACTGATGAATTTAAAGTTCAAAGTTCTTTTGAATATTTAACATCAAATCCAGAAACAATTTTCAATACTGTTTCAGACTATTTTGGAAATCACTTTTATACAGTATTGGGACAAGCATTTTCAATTGGAATGATTGATCAAATGTTTGCAATGATTTTAAATAGTAAAGAAAGTTTAAATCCAAAAATTAGCGATGCAAATTGAAATGATGAGGCAAAACTAGCGATGGTAAGGCAAATATCATCTTCAGTTACTGAATCAATTCCAACACTTATTAAAGCAGTTATGGGATCAGTTTCTGGTGTTGGGCCTGGAAATAGTGAAAGTAATAATTGAAAACAACAAATTATTGATGTATTAATGAGCGAGGTTCCACCTTATGTTAAAGGTTATATTCAAAAAGAGTCACGTTTGGAACAATACAGTTTAGGTTATAATTTTGAACAATTCATTCCGAAAAAAGAATCTATTTCGACTGAATTGAATGTTTCAAGTGACCGATATAACAATGTTGGAATTACTGGTTTAGATAAAAGCCAAGTGGCTTATAAACTTGATCAAGAGTCTGAAGAAAGAGCATTTTTTGATAGAAAAACTATTAAAGCCTTAGAAAAAGTTTTCAATTCATCAAATCCACAAGCAGATGCGTCAATTAACGATATTGAATTTAATGGTACTAAAGTTTATGACAAGGCAACAAATACATTAACTGCTCCAGTTATAACAAATCAACAATCACGCACAGTCTACAAATTGAAAAAAGATCAGACATTGACAAATTTGGAAACAACATCAAAAGTTTTACAGCTTGCAAAAAATGGAATTGAATTGCCAAAACAAGCATGAATTTATAATGATAACGATTATGTAAATTCAGATTATTATACAAATTCAAAAATTAAAGCTATAGATGATTCTGGTGAAACAAGATCATATGCTGATTTTGCAAAAACTAGAACTGGTGTAATTGAAGGCGAAGAAAGTTATTTAAATCCATTTGCACTTGACAATAATAAGTTCACTTATTCAAAACAATACAATCAGGTAAATTATGGGTCTAATAAACTTAAAGATAAGGCATCAATGTTTAATGATTTTTCATACAATGTTGATGGTGAACTGCAAGCAACGTTAATTCGACCATATTATGAATACAAAAATTTGGAATTATTCATTCCATATTCACAATTGGAAAATGGAGCTGGTGTGGAAATGTTCTTAAATGGGTACAGTCCAGGAAATATTTCAAAACATAATCAATGATACGAAAAAGATGTACCTTCAAGGAATGTTCCTAAAGCTGTTCAAAAAGCTTGACAAACTGAAGAAAATCAAAACGAGAAGTACTTGCTTGTTAGACCATTTGATACATCTTACACACTTGGAGATGTTGAAAATCAGGGAATGTCTAACTTGTTATCTCAACCAAAATATTGATTTAAGTACGCTCTGACTGGTGATATTCCAGCATTAAAACAAGGACTAAATATTAAAACCAATTATATTAATAAAGATTTAATAGTTAATATTAAAGCTGTTGGAAATATGACTTCATACAATGAAAAAATTATTGTAATGGATTCAAGTCTTGCTAACTTAATTGGAAATTATTCAACTGCCAGAAAAATCGGAATTAAAGATACAACCTTTGATTACAGCACAAAAGTTCCGGCAGGAGAAATCGATCAATCAACAGGAACAATATCTGACAAATTTGATCGCTATAAATTGCGTGACGCAAATTCTAAAGATGTTCTGAATACTAACTGATGAGAGCTAACTTATATGGGTAAACAAGCCCTAGATTATGCACCCCTATATTGACATAATGGAAAATACTCAAATGTTGAAGAGCCTTTGGGATTGACATCCGGAATTTCATATCTATCTGCTGGAAATACAGGGCAATATGCTTTAGGTTTGGGTGGAAACTTGGCCAATAACTTTGTTGAGTCAATGATTGAATCACAAAAATTATTAAGCACATCAAAAGACTTAATTAATCAAATTTCTGTTTTGGCAGCTTCAATTGGGATGTTATTAATTATAGCTGTAATAATAACAGCAGCATTATTAATTATGTTAGTGGGGGATATTTATATTTCTCAATATCAAAAATTTATGATTTTAATGCGGGCATTGGGATACTCAAACTGGAAAGTTCAAAAATATGCTTTTGGAACAGTAACTATTTTTGGATTACTTGTTTGAATATTAGCAACAGCAGTGACTTGAGGATTAATAGCTCTAGGAATTCTGGGAATTTATGCTCTAGGTCTTGCAGTTCCTTTTGGAGTATCGTGATGGCCACCAGTTATCAGTTTTGTAATTATTATGTCTTCATTTATTGGATCGTTAGTGGTATCTTCGGGAAAAATTCGTCGGGGAAATCCTTCGGAATTAATGACCGGTTTTGGAGATTAGTTTAAAGAACCTATTGGGTTCTTTTTTTATTTCATTAGAGTAAAATAATATTATAGGAAACGAGGTTTGTAAAATGATAAAAAACAACAAAGTGGCAATTTTTATTCATCCAGGCTTTGAAGAAATTGAGGCAATTACAATAATTGATATTTTACGTAGGGCTGAAATTGAAATTGATTTAATTGCTTTAAGTGACAGTTTGAAGGTAATGGGGTCTCATCAAATCGAGATTAATACTGATTATAGCTGCCATAATTTTATAGATAATGATTATCAAGGAATTATCATTCCTGGGGGACCAGGAGTTAATGGGTTATTTGAAAATGACTTCTTGATATCGACAATAAAGAAATTTAATGAAACTCAAAAAATGGTTGCGGCAATTTGCGCAGCACCACAATTATTGGGAAAAGCTGGAATTACAGTAAACAAAAAAATTACAGGATATCCTGGATGCAATAGATTTTTAGATGAAGCAATTTTAAACAATAAGCCTTACTCAATTGATGAAAATATTATAACTGGGCAATCTGCAGGGACGGCTATAAAGTTTGCATTGACAATAGTCGGGTATCTAAAAGACCAAACAATAAGTGAAAAAGTGGCAAAAGCGCTGGTAATCAACTAATTTTTCTAATTCTTTAAGGGTGAGAAAATTAGACACATAAAGCAAACAGGGTATCAAGAATGTGGCATTGCATGTTTAGCTATGCTTATTAATTTTTTTCATAATACAACTATTGATATTGATCAAATAAAATACGAACAAAATTTAGACTCGAAGAGTTTGAATTTTTTTGATTTAGTGGTCATTGCCAAAGCCTATTTTTTAAATGGAGAGGCTTTTGAAAAAGTAACTGATTTTGAGTTATTAAAAAAGCAGAAACCTTTTTTGGCTCAAACTGTTGATAAACAAGGAATTTTGCATTTTATTATTGTCAGTCAAATTACTGATAATAAAATAATTATTAATGACCCAAGCAAATCTCGTCAATCGATGTTGTCGTGAAAAGAGTTTCAAAGCATTTTTGCAGGTAATATAATTATTTTTACGGCTAATAGAAAACTTTACAAAGCAGAACGTGGCTTTTGAAAAGCATTTAATTTTAAAGGATACAAATTATACATAATAAATTATTCAATAATAACTTTTGTTACAACAATAATTTTTATTGGCGAAGCACAGTTTATTAAAAAATATGGCCAAGATCTTGTTTATTCCCAACCTAATATTTATTTGTATATTTATTTTTTTACATTATTTGTTTTAAACTTATTATTTAAAGAACTCAATGCATTGGTCGTAGAAAAATTGCGAAAAAAACAGCATATTTTTATGCTCAAAAAATTTTTCTATTTTTGTACCAATTATAGTCATCAGATTGACTACTATAAAATTTTTGAAGAAAGCAAATTTATTATCGATTTTATGATTAATATAATTATTCCCATAATTCCGAATACAATCTCCAATGTTATATGTTCATTCGTAATAGCCAAACTTAATTTTGGTGTTGCGGGGTTAATTTTTGTTCATAACTTTATCATAATAGGAATCAGCTTACTCGTCACTACTCCAATTCAAGCGCCATCAGCTAATATTGAAGTTATAAAATATATAACTAGTAAAGAGATTTATCAAAATTCTGGAAAAGAAAAAGTCATGATTGATCAGATTTTACTAAAATTAAAAAACAATAATCATCATTTTCAAATCGACTGATTTAAAAATTTTGAGCTAGTATTGGATAAGATTTTAGTACTTTTGATTTACTGAGTTTTGTGGTTTGATTTAAAAAAACAGGCAATTATTTTTGAAAATTTAATAATCATTTTGGTGCTTAATAGTTTAAGCCAAACTCACTTAAAGCTGGTGCTAAGTTTTCTCAAACATCGCAAAAAATATTTTAGTTATGTTTTCAAACTTAACAAACTTTTTATTGATACGAAGACAAACAATAGTTGTCCGAATATTCATACTATCAAGTTAGTTGAAATTGCTCAGCCACCAATCATCTTATTAAAAGGAATTAATATTCTCAAAAAGGAAAGAAATTTTTTGAAAGTTGTTAATAAGTCAGTAAAAAATTCTCTTATTGAAGTATTCATTAATAATTTGGAAGTTTCTAACTTTACTACTTTAAGTATTCGAGCCCAAATTTATTATGGCAATAGTTATAATCTAGACATTTGATATGGAACTCTACTAAGTAATTTAGTAGATAATAATTTTTCAATTAATGCAAACAAAATTTTAAGTACCGATGCCTTCTTAGAATTCTCTAATAAATATGGTGTGAAAATTCAGAGTTTAATTATTCCTGAAGGATTAAGCGAATTTCAAAAAGAGCTTATTGTTTTATGTCGTGTCTTATTTACATCCAAAAGTGTTTATATCATTGATCAAAATTTTTATTTGATAAGACGTGAGGATGTTTTAAAAATTATAGAGTTGGCAGCTGAGATTAATTCTAATTTGCTAATTGTTTTTAACGATTTATACTAACTCAATATCGGTAGGGTATAATTATAAAAACGGGGATAAATAATGATCGAAATAAATTTTATAAATGAAACATCAAGCGATATGAAAAAATGAGAAAAATTTGCCAAAAATATTTTTACTAATGCACATAAGGTTTTAAACTTGAAAGAAAAAATTGAATTGTCAGTGACATTTGTAAATTCTCAACGAGCACAAGAAATCAACCAACAATATCGTGGTAAAAATTATATTGCTGATGTTACCTCTTTTCCAGTTGAATTGAGCAGTCAAGAAGTTATTGCTTTAGGTGTGAGAGAAGTTGGAGATATATTTTTATGTTTAGAAGAGGCTCAACGTAAAACTATTAAATACGATCATACAATTGAACAAGAGATGGGATTTTTATTTGCACATGGATTTTTGCATTTGTTGGGTTATGATCATGAAACTAGTTTAGAAGATGAAACAAGAATGTTTAAACTTCAAGATGATATTTTATTAGAGAGTCAAATTAACTATGAAATAAAATTTGTAGATGAAGATTACATAGGAGAATAAAATAATGAAACAAGAATTTAAATCAGGATTTGTAACAATTGTTGGAAGACCAAATGTTGGTAAGTCAACTTTATTAAATAAAATTATTGGAGCAAAAGTTTCAATTGTTACAAATAAAGCTCAGACTACAAGAAATAATATTCGAGGAATTTTAACAAAGAAGGATGAATATCAAGTTGTCTTTGTCGATACTCCTGGAATTCATACTTCAAAAAAAGAATTGGATCGAATTATGAATGCTTCGGCGTTAAGAAGCATGAAAGATGTTGACTTAGCCTTATTCTTGGTACCAGCTGATGAAGTTATTGGTAAAAATGATCTGTTTATTTTGAAAGAATTGGAGAAAAGCGAGGTAAGCAAAGTGCTAGTAATCACGAAAGCTGATTTAGTTCCAAAAGATAAGCTATTTGCTAAAGTTTTGGAATGAAAGGAATTGTCAGATAAGTTTTTAGATACAATTGTCACTTCAACAATTGATAATATTAATATTGATAAATTGGTTAGTTTAATTGTTAAAAATTTACCTGAAAACGATTATCAATTTTATGATGATGATATTGTAACTGATCAGCCAAATCGTTTTGCAATTAGAGAAATAATTCGTGAAAATATTTTAATGAAAGCTGGTCAGGAAATTCCTCACAGCGTGGCGATAATGATTGATGAACTTGAAGAAAGCGAAGATGATATAGAGATAACAGCATCCATAATTGTTGAGCGAAAATCACAGAAGGGTATTATTATCGGAAAACAAGGGTCAAAAATTTCTGATATCAAATATAAATCAAAAAAACAAATTAAGGAATTATTTGAAAAGAATGTTCATTTAGAGTTATTTGTTAAGGTACAAGAAAACTGACGTAATTCTCCAAGTTTAATTAAAAAAATGGGATATGATAAAAATAAATATTAGTTATGGCAGAGACTATTTTAAAAGGTATCGTAATTAGTTCATTTGACTATGAAGAGTTTGATAAAATTGTTACAATTTATTCTGACAAATATGGTAAACTAAGCTTTGTCGCTAAGGGAATCAATAAACCTGAAAGCAAAAATCGCTATTCTGTTCAAAATTTTTCAGTTTCAAATTTTCAAATTTTCAAATCTCGTAGAGCTAATTCATTGTCAAAACTCAAAACTGGAGATTTAATTCAAAATAACTTTAACATAACAAAGAACTATGACAATTATTTATTTGCAAGTGTGATTATTTCTATAATTTTAGAAAGCAATGATTTTAACAACAAAAATTTTCAGATTTTTGTGAGTCTAGAAAAGGCGCTTAACAATATTAATGAAAATAATGATCCTTTTTCTACTATGGTTTTTTTTCTATTTTATCTATTGAAACCTTTGGGTGGTAAATTTTCATTAAATAAATGTTATCGATGTAACAAACCAAATAAACTTTATCGCTTGTTTGATTTTAAGGAGTGTGGATTTGTTTGCCCAAACTGCATTAAATTGAATGAGCAACCGCAGTCAGTTAAGTTTATTAATTTTTTAAAAATAATTTACTCTGAAACTTTTTCTACAGTCTTTAATCATCAATTTGAAACAGCTTATGTTTTAATTTTATGCAAAGTATTATTGGAACATTATTCACATAATTTGGGAATTTACACCAATGCAATGAAAATTCTAAATTCTAAAAAAATATTTGAAGAAGAGACCTTTAGTAACTACACTTATAGTGTCTTGACAACGACAGAATATTTGGGATAATTATTGATAGAAAAGAAATTTTATAGGTCAGCGATATGCTGACTTTTGTTATTAAAAATGGGGGCAATTTATGGTTAAAAATATGGAAGAAATGATTAATCATTTGAAAACGCAAGGATTTGTTTTTCAAGGATCAGAAATTTATGGAGGTTTAGCAAACAGTTGAGACTATGGACCGTTGGGAGCTGAAATTAAGACCAAGCTTAAAGCTGAATGATGAAACTACTTTGTTAAAAAGAATCCAATGAATATTGGATTAGATAGCTCAATTATTTTAAATTCCAAAGTTTGGAAAGCATCGGGTCATATTGACGGATTTAATGATCCATTAATAGATTGCAAAAAATGTGGTTCTCGTTGGCGAGCTGATAAATTGATTGAAGAGTTTGATGAAACTGTTATATCAGGAGCAATGACAAATTTAGAGATGGAAGATTATATTAAAGAGCACCAAATTAAATGTTCAAAGTGTGGAGAAACAAATTTCACTAATATCCGTAAATTTGCGTTAATGTTTAAAACAAATCAAGGAGTACTAGAAGATGAATCGTCAGCAGTTTTTTTAAGACCAGAAACAGCTCAAGGCATTTTTATTAATTTTAAAAATTCTCAAAGATCACTGCGTAAAAAATTGCCATTTGGAATAGGGCAAATTGGAAAGTCATTTAGAAATGAAATCACGCCTGGAAATTTTATTTTTAGAACTCGTGAATTTGAACAAATGGAGCTAGAATTTTTTTATAACCCAAATGATGGTGAAAACTGATTTGAATATTGAATGGAGAAAGTTGAAACTTTTCTAACTGAGAAAATTCAAATTGATAAAAAAAACTATCGCATTCGCAAACATGAAAATGATGAACTGGCTCACTATTCAAATCAAACAAGTGACATTGAATTTAAGTTTCCATTTGGATGAGGTGAGTTATGAGGAATAGCTGATCGTGGCAATTTTGATTTGAACGCTCATCAGAGCAGTTCGGGTCAAGATTTGACATATTTAGATCCATTATCAAATCAAAAAATTTTGGCAAATGTAATTGAACCATCTGTTGGGGTTGAACGTATGATGTTAGCAATTATGTGACAGGCATACACTGTAGAGCAATTAGAAGCAAATAACTCTAGAGTTGTTATGAAACTTCCATATTCATTAGTTCCATATCAAGTAGCTATTATGCCGCTCCAGAAACAACTAATTGAACCAGCTAAGCAACTATTTGAAAAATTATTAGTGAATTTTGATGCAACATATGACGAGACTGGCAATGTGGGTAAACGTTATCGTCGACAAGATGCAATAGGGACACCTTTTGTAATAACTTATGATTTTGATTCTTTAGATGATAATAAGGTTACACTTAGAAATCGTGATTCAATGCTGCAAGAGCGAATTGAAATTTCGCAAATTGAAGAATATTTGAAACAAAAATTAAAACAAAAAAATTAGACTCTAAAAAAGTGAGGGGGATGGTAATATGGCGATTATTTCTGAAAAAAAAATTGCTGAAATAGTTGAGAAAGCTGACATTGT
Source organism: Mesoplasma syrphidae (assembly GCF_002843565.1). Classification (NCBI taxonomy): domain Bacteria; kingdom Bacillati; phylum Mycoplasmatota; class Mollicutes; order Entomoplasmatales; family Entomoplasmataceae; genus Mesoplasma; species Mesoplasma syrphidae. Next base: position 539,428 of record NZ_CP025257.1, on the reverse strand, counting down.
TACCATAATCTCATCTTATTTGACTCTTCAAAAAAAGGGGAGAAATTATTGAGGAGTATGTCCTTTTCATCAAGATGGAAATCCATCAATGTCTGTGTCTCCAGAAAAAAAAATATTCAGTTGTTTTTCTTGTCATGTTGGAGGAACAGTTATTGAATTTGTCAAAAAGTTCGAAAAAATTAACTTTCCATCTGCATTAAAAAAAGTAGCTGAGATTACCGGAATTGAAATCAATGAGTTAAAAAATTATGCAATCAAGGAAAAATATTCAGATGATGAAAAGATGATTTTTAAATTAAATGAAGAGGCTAACAATTTTTATAGAACTTTAATGTTTTCTCAATTAGGAAAAACTGCTCATGAATACTTGTCAAGTCGAAATATTCTAAATGATCAGATTTCTAGCTTCGAAATTGGTTATTCATCACGCCAAGCAAGTTTATGCGAAAGGCTATTGGAAAAAGGATACTCCAAACAGCAAATTAGTGATGCTGGATTAGGGACAGTTTATGATTTGGAAATTAAGGATTATTTTGTTAATAGAATTATTTTTCCCATTAAAAATGAAGATAATTATATTATTGGATTTTCAGCAAGAGCTTTAAATGATGAGAAACCAAAATATATAAACAGTCGTGAGAATTTGATTTTTAAAAAATCACAATTAGCGTATAATATTCAAAATGTTTTAAGAATGCATATGGAAAATAATCAGGTGATTGTTTTAGAAGGATTCATGGATGTGATAAGTCTTGAATCTATTGGCATTAAAAATGCAATTGCAATTATGGGAACTGCATTAAGCGAATATCATATAAAGTTATTTAAAAGTAATAAAATGGAAGTTAAGCTATTCTTGGATGGAGATTTAGCAGGAATTAATGCCACAATCAAAGCAGCAAAAGCATTAATGAGAGCAAACATAAAAACAACAATTGTTGATAACAATACAAATCAAGACCCGGATGAATTAATTCAGGATGGTCAAAAAGATTTTGTTATTTCAAGAATTGAAGATTCAACTCATCCTGCTATTTTTTTGGTAAAAAAAATGTGGGAAAATGTGGACAATAATAATCCTGATTCCATATCTCAGTATTTGACCAAAATTGGAGATTTTATTGATGGCATTAAAGATCCGGTGATTATTGATAAAACGATATTGTTATTAATGAAATTAACGAAGTTGACCCAATCTACAATCATACAAATGCTCAGAATTCAATCAACTGTATCTTCAAATAAAGTAAACGGAAACTCGAAAAAGATTTTTGTTGACAAACAAGAAAATACAATCAAAAATAGCAAACCACTTGCAAGAGAAGTTGACCCAATTATTAAAAAGGCTTATGAAATTGCTGAGCAAAAAGTCTTTGTTTCGTTGTTAAAATCTAGTCAGTATTTAGATAAGATTGCACAGAATATAGAATTGATAATTAATAATAATATTCGCAGTGCAATGAGAGGAATTATCTCAGAATATCGTTGTGGTAATTATCATGGTGGTAATCCCGAGCAAGCCTTAAAACTAATTGAAGATAGAATAGTTGACTATCGAAACCAAATTGAATTAATATTAGCCAACAAAATTATTATGCTTGATGCTTCAGAAAAAGAAATTGATGATGCTTTCATAATGTTGAATCAGTATCAATCATATTTGGCAGTTCATCGAGCAGAGATTGAACTAAAAAATGCAACCAGTTCTGAAGAAAAAATGTTAATTATGCAACGTTTGGATATTTTAAGAAAAATGGCAAACAAAATGAAGAGGTAAAAAATGAAAAAGTTTAATGATAAAAAAAGTATCAAAAATATTAAAAGTGTGGACGAGTTTAGAGAATATGTTAGTCATTATTTAAAAGAGAATGAAAATGAAATTTCTACAGAAGAAGTTCAGGAGGGATTCACATCAATTTTTCCAAATGCAGATGACAATGTTTATGAAAATTTGTTAAATGATTTGGAAAAACTGGGAGCAAAATTTACGGACTTGGATGTTGATTTGGTATCTCTTGCAGAAGAATTTGATGAAGTTGAGATTGATGATGATTTTGCTGATGAAATGGCAATTGCTAAAAAGTCTGCTGCAAAGGGTAGAAAAGAAGCAAAAGATACAACACAAATGAAATATCGTGTTGGTGGAATTTCAAATGAAACAAAAATTCAGGATATTATCAAGACATACTTCCATAAAATTGGATCAGGAAAAATTTTGACAAAAGATGAGGAAATTGAATACGCCAAAATGTTAACCTCTCCAGATCCTGAAGAAGTTCAGGAAGGACGTCACAAATTAATTGAATCAAACTTGAAATTGGTTATTTCTGTTGCTAGAAAACATTTAAATCGTGGTTTGGATTTTCCAGATTTAATTGAAGAAGGAAATATTGGATTAATGAAAGCTGTGGACAAGTTTGACTATACAAAAGGTTTTAAATTTTCAACTTACGCAACTTGATGAATTCGTCAAGCTATTACTCGTGCAATTGCCGATCAGGCAAGAACAATTCGTATTCCAGTTCATATGGTTGAAACAATTAACAAATTAGCAAGAGTTGAACGTCAGCTAACTCAGGAATTAGGTAGAGAGCCATCAGCTGAAGAAATTGCTGATAAAGTTGGAACAGGTTTAACTCCTGCTAAGGTTATTGAAATTAAAAAATTGTCCGTAGAACCCGTTTCATTAGAAAAACCATTTGGAGATGAAGATGATACTCATTTCGGAGATTTTGTTGAAGATAAGGATATGATTTCTCCAAATGATTTTGCTGAAAAAGAAGTTTTGAGAGAAGAAATAGACAAAGTATTTTCTGAAATGCCAGCAAGAGAAGAAAAAGTTATTCGCATGAGATATGGAATTATTCCTACAAAGTTAAGAACAATCTTAAGATTAGCTTCTGAATGTGGTGATGATACTGCTGAGGAATTGAAAAATGCTATTAAGGAGCTAGATTTGCATTTTGATACGCCAATTGAAAAAGTAAGGGTTTATGAAAATGAAGTTATTAAATCACATTTAACCAAATATGACTCACCAAAAACTTTAGAAGAGGTTGGAAAAGAGTTAAATGTAACACGTGAACGTATTCGCCAAATTGAAGCAAAAACAATTCGAAAATTAAAAACTCCATCAAATTCTAATAAGTTAGGTAAAACATTAAAAGAATTTTACAAAGGATAAAATGATTTTAACCTTAAGATTGGATAAAGTTTTAAAATTAATTCCTAAAACGAAAATGGTTGCTGACATTGGGACAGATCACGCTTATTTGCCAATATCAATTATTGATACTCAAAAAGCGGAAATTGTTTATGCAGTTGATGTTAATGAAAAGCCCCTGCTAAGCGCTCAAAAAAACATCAAAAAGTTTGGCTATCAAAACCAAATTTTTACAATTTTAAGTAATGGTTTAGAATTTATGAATGGAGATGTCAAAACTGAAATTGATTACGTAACAATATCTGGATTAGGCACACAAACAATTTTGAATATTCTAAAAGACGATAATAATAAAATAAAGAATTATATTATTTGCTCCAATACAAATATTACTGCACTAAGAAAATGAGTGGTTGATAATCAATATCGAATTGATTTTGAAGATTTTTTTGAAGACTACAATGTCAATTATTGGTTAGTTAAAATTGCCAAAATTTCAAATAGTAATACTATAAGTCAGCAAGAAATTAAATTTGGCGAAAAAAAATACTTTGCAGACAATCAATTCTACAAAAAATATTTATTATCAGAGATTGATAAGATTGATAAAATTATTGAAAATATTGAAAGCACTAAAAACAATTTTCAAAAGGTAGAGGATTTAAAACGACAGCAACAAGATATCGAGGTTTTTCTTAATGAAATTAAATAAAATAATCAAATACTTAGAAAAAAAGTTTCCTTCTAAACTTGCCGGAAAATGAGATCGACCAGGTTTTCAAATTTATACTAAAAAGCAAATCTTATTGGATAGGGATATTAATAAATTATTTATATGTCTTGATTTAACAATTCAGGGAGTTGAAAAAGCAATTAAAAATAATGTCGATTTGATTATTACGAGACACCCTTTTGTTTTTAATGAGTTGAAAGAAGAGCAAAGTAATCCAGCTAAAATGCTTATGTTTAAAAAACTAAAAAGTGCAGATATTTTGATTTATTCAATTCATTCAAACTATGATGCTTCAATTAATCAGGGAATACAAAAGCAATTAGATAAAGAGTTTCAAATTAAAAAAATTGATCGAGTAGGAATGGAAAAAGAGTGTCTCAAAATTATTCTTAAAAAAGAAATAAGCCACCTAGAATTAATAAATAAAATACAAAAACTTTTTAGTTGTCAAGCAATTGATTATTCAAAAAAATTAAACTTAGAATCTCACACTAAAGAATATTACTTAACAACAGGTTCAGGTGGAAGTTCAATGATATCGCAAGCTTTTACTAATAAAACTTTTGTCACAGGTGAGATTAAATGAAATGAATGAGTATATGCTAACGATAATAATGTAAACTTAATTGGAATAGGCCACTATATGGAAAATTACTTTGTAGATGATATCTATGAAAAACTAGCCGCCTTAGATCAAACGCTTGAAATAATAAAGTTTGATACTACGAATTTGTTTAAACAAATATAGAAAAGGAATTAAACATGGAATTTTCAAGCTTTGGATTTAAAAAATTTATTAATGACACCTTACAAGAAATTAATTTTGTTACTCCCACATCAGTTCAAGAAAAGGTTATTCCATTAATTAAAAAACATCGTAATATTGTTGCCTTAGCTCACACTGGAACTGGAAAAACGCATAGTTTTTTGCTACCGATTATTAATAATTTGAATATAAATGTGGCTTTTGATAAAAGACATGTTCAAGCATTAATAATTGCACCAACCAGAGAATTGGCAAAACAAATTTATGATAATATCAAGCCTTTTCAAAAAAATGAGCCTAAAATTACTACAGGTTTGTTTATTGGGGGAGAAGATATTAACAAGACAATTGAGCAATTGGGAAAAACTCAACCAATGATTGTTGTTGGAACGCCAACAAGAATTAGAGAATTATATGAGGGAAACCATTTGCGCATTACAACAGCTGATTATATTGTTGTGGATGAATGCGATATGATTTTTGATTTAGGTTTTATTGAAGATGTCGATTTTATGATTTCAAAAGCAAAACAAAACGCAGTAATATCATTATTTTCCGCAACAATTCATGAAACTTTAAGGCCATTTGTCAAAAAATATCTTAATGATTCAATATTTGTTGATGATTCAGAATCAACACCATCAAACAAAAATATTCAGCATATTATAATTGATACTAAAAATCGTGAGCTTGAAGAGGTATTAACGAAGGTCACTTCCTCAATCAACCCTTACTTGTGTCTGATTTTTGTAAACCAAAAAGAAGATGTGTCTAAAATTATTAAAATTTTACGTAATGCTGGAATTAATTCATTAGGTGAATTACATGGTGATTTACAGCCAAGAACTCGCATGAATATGTTAAAGAAAATAAAAAGTAACGAGTTTAAATTTGTCGTTGCAACTGATGTTGCAGCTCGAGGCGTTGATATTACTGGAGTTAGTCATGTAATATCAATTGATTTACCTCGAGATTTAAGTTACTATATTCATCGTTCAGGAAGAACAGGACGTTCAAAGATGACTGGAATTAGCTATGTATTGTTTAATGCTAAGAATCAAGAAAAAATTGAGGAATTGAAAGATAAAGGGATTGAATTTGAAGTTCAGAAACTTTTAGACGGCGAGCTTGTAAACATTAAAAAAGCTCGTCAAAGAACGCCTAAAAAAAATCAACAAAATTTAGATGTCGAATCTCAAAAAGTAATTTCAAAATATAAAAAACAAATTGTTAAGCCAGGATATAAGCAAAAACGTAAGCGTGAGTTAGAAGAAATTAAAAAGAAACGTCGTCGTGCGCATATTAAAGAAAATATATCAAAAATTAAAAAAGAAAAATACAAAAAAAGACGTGAAGAATTATTTGGAGATTAGCAATTGCTTTTCTCTTTTTTTATTGTATTATTATTGTAATATTTAGAAAAAATAAAGAGGATTGACCATGAGAAAAATTAAAATTAGATCATCTGATGGTCAGGAAGTTTTAGAATTATCAGCAGCGCAACTAAAAGAAATTAAAGAAAGCCCTAAGTATGAAAAAGCACACACTGATTTAGTAGCGAAAGCTGAAAAAAAACTAGACAGACAAATTTATTTTAAGCAAGGATTTTGAAAAGATTTGCTACTAATTTCAATAGCTGCTCTTGGTACAACTGTTGCTTTTGATTATTTCGTATCAGCAACCGGTAAAATGGGACTATTTCCAGGTGGTTTAGGTGGTATAACGCGATTTATTTCTGTTATTGTTGTTTCTTCACAAGAAAAGCAAGCTAGTTTATACTTTGTTTTTTACTTTGCGTTCAATATTCCATTCATTTGTTTTGGATTCTGAAAGTTAGGAAACAAGTTCACATTAACAACGGTGACTTATATTTTACTAAGCATTTGCTTTGATCAAATTATTCGTTTGATTCCGGTTATTAATCCTTCAGAATGACATTTAATCATTGACTATCAACTTATTAATGCAATTCCTCAAGCATGAAATAGTACTATATGGCTATTTATTTTTGCAATTTTTGGAGGAATTATCTTAGGATGATCATATGCAGTAATTTATAAAGCTTCTTCTTCTACAGGTGGAACAGATTTTGCAACTGTTTATTTTTCGCAACAACGAAACAAAAATATTGGAAAGATTAATATGAAAATTAATTTTATTATTTTAACGGTTGTTATTATATTAAATACTTTAATGCTTAAATCTGAAGAATTTGATGAGTCAATTAAATTTTCAATTTTGAATAGCCACTATTCAAGTGTTGATATTTTTTATCAAGCAGTAAACAAAAATGACATTTGCGCAATAGCAATTAAGGAATTATTTGGTAGCGGAGAAATTACGAATTTAAATTTGGGAGAAGCATTACGTAAGGCAGCATCAGATGTTGGATTTACAGAATACTCAACAGGAATGATGAATTTGATGAGATTTAAATTTATTTTTGGACCAAGTTTATTTGCCTCATTTACATTGATAATTGCGCAAGCTTTAGTAGTTGACTTCTTATATCCGAAAAATAAAATTCAAACAATTATGATTACAACTATTAAATCTGATGAAGTTCAACAATACTTGTTTGAGGCAGGATATCGTAATAACGTTTTTATTTGAGAAGCGGAGACATCAAAAAAAGGTGTTGGAGTAACTAATAAGAAAGTTTTAATGGCAACAGTTACAGTTATTAACTGAAATAAATTGGAAGCAGGATTAATCAATATTGATCAGCATATGAATATTAATGTTGTAAAAACTCAAAGAGTTAAGGGACCATTTAAATATGAACTTGACAATGAAAGACGTTTGCAAATTATTCATGAAAGAGTTGTCACAAATGATAAGTGGATGAAAAAGATTGAACATGATGCAATCTTTATTGCCAATGCTAAAATTAAAAATGATTTAAAAAATGAGAAAGCTACTCAAAAAAGCGATTAAAATATTATATAATATATTTATGGTTTATTGAGATTTAAAGCAATAGACAAATTACAATTGCTAGTATGTAAAAATATAGATTATATATTGGCTTTTCTTGTTTTTAAGAAAAAGTAAAAAGGAGAAAGAATATGAAAAATCCTAAAAAGAATTCTAAAAAAATAATTCATATTTCTGTAATGGGACTTGTTGTTCTTTCTCTAATTGTGGGAATTATTTTTTCAAGTGTAAGCGGTATATCAAATAATGTCCTTGGACCAAAATATAAGGGTGGATATGAGGCTTTAGTTGGAGTTTATGATAATAATAAGCAATCATCAGAAGAAAATAATGAATTTTTGCCAAATGGAGATGCTGCTCAAGGAGCAAAAGCATTAGAAAGCAAATTATCACCATTTTCAGATAATACAATTGAAGTTACCCAAGTTGGAGCAAGTAGGGTATCTGTAAAAGCATCTCGTGATGCTTACTTTAACAATACTAAATTTTTTCAAAATGCAATTGAAATGAGTGGTGGTATCTTAGTAACAAACAGTAGCTATGAAGATGTTTTATTTGACCAAACATTAATGTCAAAAGCTGATGTAAAAATTTATGAATCAGAAGGTGACAAGAAAGTTGTAAAAGAAAAAATTGGTGTTTCTCAGCTATTGGGAAAAGCAGAAACTGTTTCAATTAAAAGTAACCAAGCAATTACGAATGAACCATATATTCAGTTTTCTTTGTCACAACAATACTTATCTAAAATTGTAGCTCCAACAACTGAAGGTGAAAATACTGGTGGTGATGCACCATCTTTAAACATGTTTACTTCTGTAGAAACAATTTTATCAAATATGCGTGAATATTATTCATTATACTCACAAAAAAATGATACAGATAAGTTTTTAGATGCTTATTTAGATGGAATTATTAAACCATTGCGACTTTACCGAAATAATTCTGGAATTAAAGATGAATTGGGTAAACGTGTTTTAGATGACTTTTTCTTAGTTAACTATCAAAGAGAAGGAGCCAATGGATGAGAGACAAAAACAGCATCTTTACTTGATAATAAATTTGATGCAGGATTTTCAGGAGAAATTAATACTAGAGAACATTTAAGAAGAATTTTGTATGGAAGTTCTACAGCCGATGAACCATATAATAATTATAAGTTTAGCTTTGTAAACACAGACTTAAGTAAGTATATTTATGATCAAAATGCTGATGCTAAAGAGTTTAATGAAAATGGTATTTATGGAAAAAAACTAATATCAGAAGCAGATCATAATGAATTAGGAAATATTCAAGATGTTTTTTCAAAACTAACTAGCGTTTTATTTAAAGAATCATTATTTAAAGATGTTAAGGATGATAGTTTAGTTAATATTGCGTTGGAAAAATCAATTTTTTCTGACAATATTATTCAAAAAGGGCAAATTCAAGTTATCGCAGAAGCTAACGCGCAAGTTCCTTCTTCAACACCAGCATATATTCAAGATAATAAGTTGCTTGTTAAAACATCATCATATACAAAAGCAAAAAAAGCTGTAGCAACAATCTTACAAACAACTTCAGGATTATCATTTAAAGTTTTTTCAATTTCTGAATTTAATGCATTGATCTCAAGAACATTATTTATTGTTTCTATAGTAGCATTAATGATTATTGCAATAATGTTAATGATTTATGTAATATTTGCTTATCGATTATTAGGACTGTTTACAATTATCATTGCTGCAATTATTGGAGCACTAACATTCTTAGTACCATTTTGATTTGGTTTTGCATTAGGACCAGAAATATTCAGTATTATATTTATAATAATTGGTTTGACAATTGATATTAATATTTTGTATTTTGAGTCCATTAAGCGAAGTATATATGAAGATAAGCATTCTATTGAATCTTCATTTAAAATAAGTGGCAGAGAAACTCTATGACTAGTAATTGATGCTGCCATTGTTGTTTTAATTCCAAATATTATTTTATTTTGAATTGGAACCGGTGCTATGAAAAACTTTGCAACAATTACAGGAATTGGAGCGTTATTTGTAATATTATTTGGTGTTATTATAATGCGTGTAATTTGCTATTTACTTGTAAAATCAAGATTACTACATGAAAATGCAAATTTGCTTCCAATTGATACCTCCAAAGAAGTTCAAGGATCATTTTTTATTGATTTAAAAATTCGTTATTTAGAAGTCAAAATTCAAAATGCTTCTAAAAAAATAGAAGTTTCTTCAAAAGATTTGATTAGAACAAAAGAAAATCAAGATGAACTGAATCGATTATATGAAATTCAAAAAGAAATGATTAATGACCGCTTAGCTAAAAAAGTTGCAAGAAATCAAAAGGAAATTGATAAAATTCAACATCAAATTAATAAAATTGAATCCTCAAAAGCTAAATATGAAAGTAAGCCGAATCAAAGCGTTAAAGCAAATAACAAGAAGTTAGAGTTATCAAATTATCAAGGAATGTTAATTGAACAAAGTGAGTCTAACTTTGCAGATAAGAAACAATCGCAAAATATTCAGGCAATTCAAATTGAAAAAAAAGTTGCTTATTTTGGAAAACTTATATCAATTTTTTGAGTAGTAATTGTTATTTTTGGTGCAATTATTGGTGGAATATTTGGAGCTAATTTATCTGCAAATTTAGGAAAAGGGCAAAACTTTATTTTATATGGTGAAGCTGTTTCTGAAACTTATAAAAATCTTGAATCAACAAAAGAATCATTATTGCCAAATGAAAATGACAAAAATCGTGACAAAATTTATGACGGCTTGACAGGTCTTAAAGAAAAGAATGATGCTTATTTTAAAAATTTGTATCAAGTAATTTCAATAGACAATGCAACACTAGAGCAACAAAATTATTGAATGGCTCAAACCGTTGCTCAATCATATGAATTCTTATTATCTAATAATTATTTAGATTCATTTAATACAAGAATGGACAAAACATCATTAAGAAAATCACAAATTTCATATGGTAATAATTTTGCAGTAATTAATGAGGATACAAATGTTAGAGAAACCACAGGATGAGTTTCAATTCAAACATCAAAAAAAGTAAGTCTAAAGCAGATGAAAAGAACTCAGGCAACTCTTGCAGGATATCTTTACTTACCACCTGACTACAATAACCCAAATCGTGGAATTTTGGGTCTTGAAGAAACACCTTATACTGCGTATGATCAAATTCGACAAATTGCAGTTATGTTTGGAATTTTATTGTTGGCCTTAATTATTTATATGGTTATTAGATTTAAATGAACTTACTATGTTGCTTTAGCATTAGGATTAGTAATGACAATGTCAATAACAGTTGCCTTAATTGTCTTATTTAGAATCCCAGTATCAATTGAAATCATTACAGCCATTTTAGGAATAATAATGTTTAGTTTGGTTACTGGAATTTTGATTATGGGTAAAGGGAAAACCATTTTGGCTTCAAAAGATGAGCGTACAATCAATAAACAATTTGCAAAAGAAATTGAGTTGCATGTAATGATTAATGAGGCCAAAAATGCTAAGGGCAAAGAACTTGATCAATTAAAAAAACAATTGAAAAAGGCGCATAAAGAATTGAAAAAGAAATTGGCAAAAGAGCTATCTGAAATAAAAGAAAAAGAGCAAAGACAAGGTATTAAAAAGCAATTCAAAGTCAGCCAAAAAACTCTTCAAACTCAGTTTAAAAAAGATCGTAAGAATGTTCTTAAAAGTTTTGCTATTTTTAAAGGTGAAACTAAAAAGCAAGTAACAATTGAGTCAAGAAAAAATAATTTCTTGAAACAAATTTTCTTAGATATTATTAAATTTGGAATTTTTAGATTTATTGCAGTTGGAACCATCTATATTGCAATTGGTGTAATTGCTGCAATTACGTTGCCGGTTATCTCAGGAATGGGAATGACTTTGGCAATTGGAGTTGTAATTGCTTCTGTTGTGTTTATAACAGTTTCAATTCCAGTTTGAATTTGATTGGAAAGAAAGCGTATTAATGCTAAGTACGGATACAAAAAATTTATTAGAAAAATTGTTGTTTCAGCTGAAGAACAAACAATTAAAGATATTAACGATTAAAAAGGACAAATATGAATTTAAAAAAGTATATTTTGGATGTTCAAGACTTTCCAAAACCTGGAGTCAATTTTAAAGATATTACTCCCTTGTTAAATGATGCTCAAGCGTTTCATTTTATGATTGAAGAAATTTCAAAGTTTGTCAAAAAAACTGGAGCTAATGTTGTAGTTGCTCCAGAGGCAAGAGGTTTTTTATTAGCATCAGCAGTTGCGTTCAATACCAAAACAAGATTTGTTTTGGTTAGAAAACCCGGTAAATTGCCTCGAGAAGTAATCGACATTGAATATTCTTTGGAATATGGAACTAATCATCAACAAATTCATAAAGGTGATATTAGACCTGGTGATCAAGTCGTTATTATTGATGATGTTCTTGCAACAGGCGGAACAATTGAAGCAATTATCAAATTGATTGCAAGAGAAGGTGCTGAGGTTAAAGGAATTTCATTCTTGGCAGACTTAACTTATTTACATGATGAGAAGCTACTTTCTGAATATAATGTTCAAAAATTATTGAAGTATTAAAAAATAAAGACGGAAGTCTTTATTTTTTAATATATATAATTGTATAATTGAAAAACAAAGAGGAGTATTTATGGCAGGATTTGTACAAAAAAAACAAACTAAGAAAACATATAATAATATTTTGGATATTATAGAAATTCGTGAGTATAGGCAATTGGAAAGCGAATTAAAAAAGTATATTTTTAATAAAAAAGAGTTGCGAGAAATTGAAATAGCTTATCAATATGCTTATGAAAAACATGATGGACAATTGCGTCGCAATGGTGATCCTTATATTTATCATCCATTATCAACTGCTTATTATTTGGCGCAACTTAAAATGGGCCCTAAAACAATTATTGCAGGATTGTTGCATGATATTTTAGAGGATACACCTTATACTGTTGAAAATATTGAAGAAAAGTTTGGAAGTGAGGTCGCAAATTTAGTAGAATCAGTAACAAAAGTCAGTTATTTTGCAAAAGAAAATCGTGAGCAACTAAAGTCAGAATATTTGCGTAAACTATATTTGTCAATGGCTAAAGATATTAGGGTAATTATTATTAAAATTGCTGATCGCTTACATAACATGCTAACAATTCGCAATTTGCCAGAAGCTAAGCAAATTATTATTGCACGGGAAACTTTAGACATTTATTCAGCAATCGCACATCGAATTGGGATGAAAAATGCAAAATCATTTTTAGAAGATATGTCATTTGAAGTTTTAAATCCCTTAGAATATCAAAAAACTAAGGAATTAATGGACAGTGATCGTGAAAAACGCACACAAAATATTAATGCAATTATTAGTGATATTGATCTTTATTTACGTAAAGAAAAACATATTAAATTATTAGACATTTTTGGAAGAGCTAAAACAGTTTACTCTGTATATCGTAAAATGAATATGGTGGGTAAACAGTTTGAAGAAATTAATGACGTTTTAGCAATTCGAATTATTACCAAATCAATTGATGATTGTTACAAAATTTTAGGATTTATTCATCAGAAATATACTCCATTGGCTAAACGTTTTAAAGACTACATTGCAACTCCCAAAAATAACGTTTACCAGTCATTGCATACTACTTTAGCTGATAATTCTGGAAGTATTTTTGAAGTCCAAATTAGAACTGAAGCGATGGATGAAATTGCTGAAACTGGAGCAGCTTCTCATTGAAGATATAAAGAAGGTGAAGTCACTGATATTGCCAAAAAGCAAAAAGAAATTGACGAACAAATTGATATTTTTAATCGTATTTTAGATTTAGATCGTCAAACTTCAGTTGATGATAATTCATCAATTAAAGAAAGTATTGAAAATACATTAAAAGAAGATTTGTTTACAGCCTCAATTTATGTTTTAACACCAGGAGGTGCTGTCAAAACACTTCCCTATGGATCAACAGTTTTAGATTTTGCTTACCGAATTCATACAGAAGTTGGTGAGAAAACAATTGGTGCTAAAATTAATGGAGTTTTCTCACCAATAAATACAGTTTTAAAATCAGGAGAAGTTGTTGAAATTAAAACTTCATCAAAGCAAGAACCAACACATGAATGATTAAAAATTGTAGTAACAGCAGCAGCAAGAAATCGAATTAAAAAATATTTAAGTGCTAAAATGACTGATGAAAATATTAAGGATAAAAAAGAAGAAAATCGATTGATTGCAAAAAAAGTTGAGGCAACAATTAATGCTTATATAAATCAAAAAGATTGACGCTGAAAACGTAAATCAAATGATGAAATTTTAGAAAGTGTAAAAAAGCTTGGATTTGCTACTTTAGAAGATTTTCTACTGGCTCAAGCCAAAGGAGACTACACAATTGCTGAAGCAACTGATTTAGTATACATTGATAAAAATTATTCTAAAGACGATGAAGCACTTGAAAATATTAAGTCAAAAGTTGTCAACAATCTTGACTTAAAAAATGATATTGTAATTGATGGCATTACAAATATAAAAACGTCATTAGCAAGTTGTTGTATGCCGATTCCTTATGAGGATGTTGTTGGATATGTTTCAAAGGGCAGTGGGATTAAAGTTCATTTAAAAGAATGTTTTAATATTTCCAACCCTGAAGATCAGAAACGTTTAATTGCAGTACAATGAAATTCAGCAGTGGCTGAAACACATTTTTATACAACTAAAATTTGTTATTATGGAATAGATCGTCCAAATTTAATTTATGATGTATCCAAAGTCTTAACAAGTCTAAAGGCCTCAATTATTAATGCCAATATTGCAACTGATGAAAAACTTTTAACTTGCTCAGGAGTTTTAACAATTAAAATTAAAAATTCAGATCAACTAAATCAAATTATTTCAGCTATAAAATCAATTCCATCAATTAATGAAGTTGAGCGTGGATATAAAAAGCGTTAATGTTATTTAAACCAAATTTATTAACGACATTTTGGTGTAGCAAATAGCAAAATAAATAATCAGTTCAAAAATAACGCAAAAGCGTTATTTTTTTATTTATCTTAGCATCATAAATAATCTATGCTTGTTATATAATTAATAACATATAAAGGACGTGAAAATATGATTCAAAAACCTCGTGGGACCCAAGATATATTTGGGCAAGATGCTAAACAATGGTCAGCACTTGAAAATAAACTGAAAAACATTTTGGCGAAGTTTAATTATTCGGAAATTCGTACTCCTATTTTTGAAGCCAAAGAATTATTTGTAAGAAGTGTTGGTGAAACAAGTGATGTTGTTTCCAAAGAAATGTATGAGTTAGTTGATAAAAAAGGACGTGAATTTGTTTTACGTCCTGAAGGAACTGCATCAATTGTACGTAGCTTAGTTGAAAATAAATTATATGCTCCAGAATATTTGCCATTTAAAGTTTTTTATATTGGACCAATGTTTAGGTATGAACGTCCGCAAGTTGGTCGCAATCGACAATTTCATCAGCTGGGAATTGAGGCTTTTGGGGCTAATAGTTTTAACCAAGATATGGAGATTATTATAATTGCTAATCAAATTGTTAAGGAACTGCAATTGGATAAAAATTTGGAAATTGAAATTAACTATTTAGTAACAGGGGATGCGCGAATTGCTTATGTTGCTGAATTAAAAAAATACTTGCAGACATTTGAATTATGTGGTGATTGTCAAATTAGAATGGTTCAAAATCCATTGCGCATTCTAGATTGTAAAGTTGATGGATACAAATTTACAAACATTCCAGATATGAATATTTTTTTATCAGCTAGTGAGCAAACAGAATTTAATAATTTAATCAATGGATTAAATAATTTGGGGATTAAAACTGTAATCAATCCAAAACTGGTGCGAGGGTTAGATTATTACACAGGGTTTATCTTTGAATTAAAATGTTTATCAGAAAAACTTGGTGGTCAGCAAACAATAATTGCTGGAGGGCGATACAATAATTTGGTTTCTGAACTTGAAGGCCCAATGGTTCCCAGCGCTGGATTTGGAATGGGATTAGAACGCCTTTTAATTATGTTAGCAGCTGAAAATATATCATTGGCCACTTCAGATGATTTGGATGTTTATACAATTGCAGTATCTGAAAAAGGAATGCAACTTAATCAGGAATTGTTATTTAAATTGCGCAATGCTGGAATTAAAGCTGATACAGATTTAATGAATCGAAGTTTCAAATCTGCATTTAAACAAGCTGATAAATTTAAGGCCCATAATGTCATTGTCATTGGTGATAAAGAATATGAATCACGTAAACTTCAAGTTAAAAATCAGTTTACTAAGCAAAATACAATTTTAGCAATTGAAGAATTAATAAATAATTTAAAAGGAGAATAAAAATGAAAAGAACACATAACTGTGGTCAACTTAATATTGCAAATGTTGGACAAGCAGTTCTTTTACAAGGATGAGTTAAAAAAATTCGTAAAATGGGGGCAATGAATTTTATTGATATGCGTGATTTTTATGGAATTACTCAGTTAATTATAGATGAAGCACATAGTGAATTAATACAATCAATTAGGCCTGAGTACGTGATTGAAGTAACAGGAACTGTAGTCGAGCGTAAATCAAAAAACTTAGAGTTACCAACAGGGGAAATTGAAATTAAAGTTACAGGTATTAGTATTATTAATCAATCTGAATTGACACCATTTCAAATTGAAGAAGATCTAGAAGCGCTTGAAGACACTAGAATGACATATCGTTATTTAGATTTAAGACGTACTTCAATGCAACAACATTTAAAAGTTCGCGCAAAGTTAAACTCAATATTTAGATCTGTTCTAGAATATAATAATTTTTTAGAAGTTGAAACACCTTATTTTGGAAAATCAACTCCAGAAGGAGCACGAGATTTTTTAGTTCCGTCACGTTTAAATAGAAATAAATTTTATGCACTACCTCAATCACCGCAATTATATAAACAATTATTAATGATATCGGGAATTGATCGTTACTATCAAATTGCTAGATGCTTTAGAGATGAAGATTTAAGAATTGATCGTCAACCCGAATTTACTCAGTTGGATTTAGAAATGAGTTTTGCAACAGGTGAAGATGTGATGGTAATTGTTGAAGAACTAGTTAAAAAAACTTTAAAAGAATTTAAGGGAATTGACATTAAAGAACCTTTATTAAGAATGCCGTATAGAGAAGCAATTAAAAACTATGGAATTGATAAACCAGATTTAAGATATGACTTAAAAATTCATGATTTGGAGGAAATCTTTAGCAATACAACTGTTAAAATGTTAGTCGGAACAGCAATGCCAATTAGAGGAATTATGATTGACCAACTTCTAGGTAAAAGGCAAATTGAAGAATTAACAGAAACAGCAAAACAAAATGGGCTTAACGGTTTTGGTTTTGCAAAAGTTGAAAATGGAATTTGATCGGGTTCAATTGCAAGTCAATTGAGTGAGCAAGAAAAAGTTAAAATACTAGAAGAATTTGAAGTAATCTCAAATGGAACATTACTACTTCAAACTGGCCCTTATAATGTAATTTCACAAGCAATGGGAGCATTAAGAATTCATTTGGCAAGAATATTTAATATGGCAGATTTAAATGATTGTAAGCCATTGTGAGTTACTGATTTTCCTTTGTTTGAGTGAAACGAAGACGAGCAACGTTTTGAGGCTGCCCATCATCCATTTACAATGCCAAAAGATTGCTCTTTAGCTGACTTTGACACAAATAAGGCTAATGCGGTTGCTTATGCTTATGATTTAGTCATTAATGGTTATGAAATTGGCTCAGGATCACAACGAATTACTGATCCTGAAATTCAACAACGTATGTTTGATGCTGTAGAACTAACTTCAGAAACAGTTGAGCGCAATTTTGGTTGATTTATGAATGCATATAAATATGGAGCCCCTTATCATGCTGGAATGGGTTTAGGAATTGATCGTTGAGCAATGATAATGTCAAATGCTGAATCAATTCGTGATGTCATTGCATTTCCAAAAAATTCATCTGGAATTGATCCAATGAATAACGCTCCAGATTATGTTGCTGAAAAACAACTAAGCGAACTTTTTATTAAAACAACATAGATAAAATACTAAAATATTCAATTGGTTAAAAATTCTTTTTAGAATTGGGAAACCAATTTTTTTTGTTTAATGAACCGTTAGCTTGACTGATTATTTTATAAGCATGTAATGAGTGCAATTATATAAGTGTTATATAGAAATTAACAAAAGGAGAAAAATATGAAAAAATTACTTACTGTTTTAGGAGCAGTTAGTTTAGCTGCAACGGTTGGCTCAACGGTCGTATCATGTACAAAAGAGGCTAAAAAACCTAACTTGCAGGCTTTGAAAGCACAAATTGAAAAGGCCGAAAAAATTCAACAAGGCAAAAAAACTAAAACTGCCTTTGAAGCATTGAAACAGGCAATTCTAGAAGCCAAAAAAGTTAAAAAAGAAGAAGACGTTTCAAAGGCTTATGCAGCAATTGTTAAGGCCATGAAAGCATTTAATGATTCAGCTGATATGAAAGTAGTTGATTTTAAAAATTTTAAGGAGAATGCCGAAAAAGAGACTAATAAAAAACATTCTACTATTGATGCTGCAGTTACAGCAATTCAAGGAATTGCCAAACCTGAAGGTGTAAAAACAGTTAAAGTTGAAAAAGATAAAGATGGCAAAAATATTATTGTTACTTTTGTAGTTGAAGAAAGATACAACAAAGTTGAAAAACTTGAGTTGACATTTGTAAAAGCTGATTAAGAATTAAAAAAATCCTCTTTGAGGATTTTTTTAATATAGTCTATTTATCAAATCATAATATAGTCAATTGTAAGCTTGATTAAATCCTAATTGCAGATAACAAAGGTAAGTTACTCGAAGATGAACCTCTTTTGATATTTTTTTTGCTTTTAAAAGCTTTGCAGAAAATTTTGCCAACGTCAAAATAATAACTTTTGACTCAAATAATTGAGAGTCCAAGTGAACTTCATTTGAAAAAATTTCATCCAAAACATCATGTTCTATAATTGTCTTATAGATTTCGTTTTTAAAACGTAGATATTTTTTGTTGATGACTTGATTACCAAGTTTTATTGCACATTTACGTTTATTTTCAACATCGTTAGTTTCTAAGAAAAGATAATAATCAATAACTGTTTGAATACCTCAGCAAAATCCATTTAAAGTCATGTAATCAGTAAGCATTTGATCAAATTTTTTGAATAAGCGCTCGTCATTAATAAATTGTTTTAACTTTGGTTTAAAAAAATTCAAATAATTATTGCTCGCCGCAAATAGCTTAGAATAAGTTGCTTGTTCAATTTTTTCAAAAGGTATAAAATCATTTGAATTAATGCCAAATTTTTCTATTCAGCGCTTATTTTTTTTCAATATTTGATTTATGTTTTTTTCTCATCAAGGAGTGACATGGGCTAACTGTTTTAAATCATTTGACTTTAATTCTTTCAATTTAAATATTTCTATCATAATAACTCCTTTCAACTATTTCATTATATAAAAATAAACTATCAATGTATATAAGGTATAATTTATATTAAATAGAGGTGCTATTATGAGTAAAGAAAAACAATCAAATCAAGAACTGGAATTAGGATTTTTTGAACCTGCCTTAGGATTAATAATTACAAATTTAGAGTTTTTAGAGGATGAATTGAAACAAGAAAATAAAAATTTTGACAAGCTGACGAAATTAATTGATAAATTTAGTGAATTGGAAGTAATTGAAGAATTTGAAAATTTAGTCGATGATTTAGTAAAAATGACAGCAGCTATAGAGAAAGTAATTTTTGAAATTGTTGATGTTGATCAAGCTAAGTTATTATCGTTTTTATATTTAGCAAGTGGCATTGCAAATAACTTAAAAGAGACAGAATTATTAATGCAAATAGCTACAAAAATAGAGCAAAAAATGTCGGAAGGTATTTTTGAAAACACAGAAGAAAATTTAATTGCAGAATATAAAACTATGATTACTGAGTATGCTCATGAGCAATATCAAGACATATTAACAAACTTGGAAATAATTAACTACAGCGATGAATTTAAAAAGATTTTAAATATCTTGACTAAAGAAAAGGACTTTAATGATCTCAAAGAAGGCAATACTGTTTTAGTTGAATTATTTATTTTGGAAAATCCAGTGATAAATGAGTTAGGCTATTTAAAAATATGAAGACTTTTAAACAATCTTGAAGGCCTATTAACGCTAATGATCTTTTGAGAACAAGACAATTTTGAAGAAGAATAATAGTTATGCAAACTAAGTACTTAGCTTTAATTATCTGTGCTATTTTATATTTCATAGCTTTATTAATTTCTGGCTTAATGGCATTAAAATATCAGCAAAAACATAGACCATATCGAAAGGTTGCTGAAGAATATCAGCGTTATTGAAAAGTTCAAAAGCTGAAGTGAATGAAAACAGAGTTGCTAAAGCCAATTTCGACCAAATTTGAATTACCAACAGGTGAAAAACTTTATTTTGTTGAAGAAAATCAAAGTTATATTTTTGATGATAAGAATCGTGATCTTAAAGAACTCAATAAGTATGGATTTGGTAAATATGATCAAATGGAAAACTATTATGATGAAGTTGAATTTATGGGCTTTAAGTCAGATTATCAACTATTTGGATTTAAGAAAAGAAACTTTCAAGCAGAATCTAAAACTATGTATGTGACAAATAAGCGCATAATTTTTGACCAAGATGGTATTTATCAGCAAATTATCTTTAAAGATATTGTAAAAGCATATATTGCAATTATTTACGACAATGGTAATTATTTTCCCGGATATATAATTCATACACAAAAATGCTTATACAAAATTATTTCAAGTAGTCCTGAAATAACCTTAATCATTAATCAAATTAAAAAAATGCAACAAGGAGATAACAATGTTAGCATCTAAAACACTTATTCTATTACCAACCTTGACGATTCTATCAATCATTATTTTTTTACTAATGATTTATTTAATTGTTGATGTTATTAAAAAACTTAATAAGCTGAAAAAATTTAAATCTCAAAAAGTTGCTGTTTATGAAAACAAACGCATTTTATTTTTTATTAATGCTTGAATATATTTAGTTATGCCAATTTTATTTGTTTTAGCCATTGTTACTTTCGGTTTATATTTTGTTGTTAAAAGTGATATGACTTCAATAGTTTATGGAATTGGAATAACCTTATTCTTGGGATATGTAATTGCAGCTTTTATTTTTCTTGTTTGAGGGCTCAAACTTGCAGAATCTGCACTTGTAATTGCCAAAAATCATAAGTTAGCATTTTTAAATGATGTTATTAGCTATGAAAGTATTATTGGAGTGACAAATGACTTGAAACGTCGTAAAATTTTTATTAATTATATGGATGAAAACAGTAATTTAGTGATGCAAATGAAACTACGATATCATTGAGAATTGAAAGACTTTTTGAAAACATTAGAAATTAAAACAGCATTTGAATAGGGGAAATTTAAAATGATTAAACAAGCGGTATTTATAAAATCAGCAGCAGACAGAAGCGGTTGAATTGAAGATGAAATTCCAGAAATTTGCTTTGTTGGGCGTAGTAATGTAGGTAAGTCAAGCTTTATTAACTCAATTGCAAATCAAAATAAGTTAGCTAAAGTTGCTAATACACCAGGCAAAACTCGACTACTAAACTTTTTTGATATTAATAAGGGATATTTTCGTATCGTTGATGCACCAGGATATGGATATGCCAAAATTAATATTAAAATGAAAATAAAGTTTGGAGAAATGATGGAAGATTATCTAATGAATCGCGATAATCTTAAAGGAGTCTGTATGCTAGTTGATCTTCGTCACCAACCAACAAATGATGATAAGGCAATGTATGATTTTTTAAAACAATGTGAAATTCCAGTATTAATGATTGGAACCAAATTGGATAAATTGAAACGCAATGAAATTGCTAGAAATGAAAAAATGATTAAAGAAACATTAAAATTTTATGAAAATGATGCATTTTTAAAGGTTTCGAATTTAAATAAGACAAATATTCAAGATGCATGAATAGAATTTGTTAAAATTATAGAAAATTAAATTATAAAGGAAAAATAATAAATGGAAAATTATGAATCGAAAAAGTTAGCAGACATTGAAAAAGATTTGCAAACTGATTTTAAAAAAGGTCTAACCCAAGAACAAGTTGATAAAAAACTTTTAAGTGATGGGAAAAACGAGCTACCAGTTGCCAGAGTTACTCCATGATATAGAACTTTCTTATTAGCATTTATTGAGCCATTACAAATTATTTTGATCATTGCAGCAATAATTTCGGTTGTTGCTCCAATAGTTGCTAATAAAACAGGACATATGAGTTTTCATGATTTTATTGATTTTATAGTAATCATTGCGATTGTTATTATCGATGCTATTTTAGAAACAGTTCAAACGGTTAAAGCGCGAAAATCTGTAGATGCGCTGAAAGCTTTATCAAAACCACGAAGTGTTGTAATTCGTGATGGACAACAAAAAGAAATTGATGCAGCAGATTTGGTTGTTGGAGATATTGTTGTTTTAGAAGCTGGTAAATATGTTCCAGCTGAATTACGAATTATTAAAGCTTCCGATTTTATGATTGATGAATCAATTTTAACTGGAGAATCAGTTCCAGTGGATAAGCATGCCAATAAAATTTCACCGACTGTTATTTTAGCAGAGAAAAAAAATATTGCCTTTATGTCAACATTTACAACAGCGGGAAGAGGAATTGGTGTTGTTATTGCAACGGCAATTAACAGTGAAATTGGTAAAATTGCAGCAGCAGTTAATAGCAATGAAGATGAGCATACACCATTAGAAAAAAAATTAACTTCATTTAGTTACTGAATTTCATGTGCTGCTGCTTTTGTGGGAGTGACAATTTTTGCAGCAATGTTATTTACAGGTGATCGTAATGCTTGAGCAAATTACTTAATGGTGGCAATTACGTTAGCAATTGGAGTAATTCCTGAATCGTTAGCAGCTGTTGTTTCTATCACATTATCGTTTTCAACAAAACGTATGGCTAAAGAAAATGTAATTGTTAAAAAGTTGGCATCTGTAGAAACTTTGGGTTCAGTAAACGTTATTTGTACAGATAAAACTGGAACACTTACTCAAAATAAAATGACTGTACAAAAGGTTATTGTTAATAATAAAATTATTACTCAAAAAGATTATGTTAAATTGCCAAGTTCCTTACAAAAAGAGCTATTTTTAAAAAGCTTAGTATTGCCAAATGATTCAGTAACTGAAGGTACAGAACGAATTGGAGATCCAACTGAATTGGCGCTAGTTGACTATGCTGAATTAATGGGAATTGATGAGCAAAAGTCTCGTGAACTATGATTGAGAACAGATGAAATACCATTTGATAGTGAACGTAAACTAATGACTACAGTTAATGAAATTGATAGCAAACAAGTGACTTTTACTAAAGGAGCAATTGATCAGTTATTAAAAGTTTGTTCACGAATTATTTTAAATGATCAAATTATTAATTTGACGGACGAACATCGTCATGAAATTTTAAAGTCAGCAACTACTTTAAGTGATGATGCTTTGAGAGTTTTAGCATTTGCTTATAGTGACGATATTAATCAAACTAAAGCTAATTATGAAGCGAATTTAATTTTTGTAGGAGCAGTCGCAATGATTGACCCGGTTAGAATCGAAGCTGTTCAAGCAATTGAAGAAGCACACGCTGCAGGAATTCGTGTAGTAATGATTACAGGTGATCATGCGATTACAGCTTTGGCTATTGCTCGTGATTTAGACTTAGCTTATACACCATATGAAGTTATGTCTTCAGAAGCTTTAGAGCGCTACAGTGAAGAAGAATTGCTTCGAGTAATCGATAACATTAAAGTTTTTGCCAGAGTTAACCCTGATCATAAAGTTCGTATTGTAAATGCATTGCAAAAAAAAGGTAACATTGTTTCAATGACAGGAGATGGAGTTAATGATGCTCCAAGTTTAAGCAAAGCTGATATTGGAGTAGCAATGGGAATTACTGGAACAGATGTTGCTAAACAAGCAGCAGACGTTATTTTAACTGATGATAACTTTGCCACAATTATGAAAGGTGTTAATGAAGGACGTAACGTTTATCAAAAAATAAAACGAGCAATTGTTTTATTAATGGGATTCAACTTAGCAAACGTTGTTTCAATTTTTGTTATTTCAATGATTCTGCATGTTTCACCACTAGAAGCCACAAATATTTTGTTTATTAACTTAATTGTTGAATCATGTTTAGCAATTGCGATTGGAATGGGTCCATTAGATGATACCTTAATGTTATTACCACCAAAATTTGGAAAAAATGGGTTGCTTAAAGGATCACTTCTTCCAATTGTAAAAATTGGTTTATTTTCAGGAGCAGCATCAATTCTCGCTTTCTTTGTAGGAATGGAAGCTGTAGATATAAAAGTTTGAGGAGCAATTGACGAAAGTTCTTGATATACTTTTTTCAAAACAACATCAAATTTAACATTAACAGATAAAATTCAATTTATTTCATTTGGTCGAACTGCAATGTTTATTACTACAGTTTCATCACCGTTGCTATTTGCACATTTAATTAAGTTATCAAACTGACAGGCAAACCGTAAAGTTAATTGAACGATTTCAATGCCATTAGTATATGCTTCATTAATTGCATTAGGACTAGGAATGATCGTTACATTCATTCCAGGAATTAATGATAATATTTTTGGATTAGTTCATTATGGAACAAAAGAAATTGATGGACGAATGTTGCAAGGATGAAATGCTCAAAATATATGATTAATTTTTGCGTCATTTGGAATGGCTTTAATTGCTCCGTTAGGAATTTTATTAACTGATGCAATTGTGTTTTATTCTTATCACTTAGCTCCAAAATCAT
The DNA here is from genome assembly GCF_002843565.1 of Mesoplasma syrphidae. Classification (NCBI taxonomy): domain Bacteria; kingdom Bacillati; phylum Mycoplasmatota; class Mollicutes; order Entomoplasmatales; family Entomoplasmataceae; genus Mesoplasma; species Mesoplasma syrphidae. Next base: position 514,882 of record NZ_CP025257.1, on the reverse strand, counting down.
GACAAACAAATCGTGAATTAGTGTTAAAAATGTTAGAAGCGGATCGCAAAGAAGAAATTGCACAAGCCAAAAAAAATAAGCAAATTAAAAAATAGTTATGTTTGTAAAAAACAAATTATAATAGAACCTAAAAATAACAAACAAGCTTTATAGCTTGTTTTTTTATTAAACTTAATCATTAGCACCATTTCAATTTTCAAATCTTTTTTTGTTTTTTGATTTTCTTTTTTAAATGATAAAGTAGAGGAGAAGTCAAAATAAATTTACAAATGACAGTTTTTAATTCAAATCAGGTAATTAATTTTTATTAATAATAATAGTTTAAATTTAATGTAATAAATTATTGCGACAATAAATCTTAGAGTAATTTATAAGGAGAAAATATGGAATTTGGTTTATATTTGTATTTAGTTTTAAGTTTTTCAGCGGCATTAGAATTAACACTCATTCCGTACTTAGTTACTAGTTTAAGTTGACGTTTTAAAACAAAATTTGTTATTTTATGATTTGGTAAAGAAATTGATACTAAGTCTTTTCCATTGCTTTTAAAAAGTGATAAACTCAAACTTTTATGTTGGTATTACATAACTGCTATACTAAATACTACTTTATATATTGTATTTTGCTTTTTAATACCCATTGGTTATCAAGAATTTTGAATTTATATATTATTAATAACGATAATTTATTTACTATCCGTACTATCAATAGTATATTTACAATGTAAATTTAAAAATAAAATCAAACATAAAACATTCTTTTCAAAAAAGGAAGCTGTTAAATATTATGTAATGATGCTTAATGATTATGAGAATATAAATTTTTATGATAATTTTGTGTTGTATGAGAATAAAAAAGTTTCAGTTCATAATGGACCCATACAATTTAATCAAAAGCGTTTTCAAAAAAAACTTCAAAAAAATGTCAATAATAAAAATGCTTTAGATAAAGAATTTAAGATTTTTTTAAATTATCTTAGAATTTATGGAGCTATTATTAATAGAATTGATTATTATCAAAATTTAGACATACTTCATAATAATAAGAAAGATTCAATAGAAGTACTACCGAGTATATTAATTAATAATTTTGTTTATATGCGTAAAATTTTTTATAACGACAATAAACTAATTTAGATTTATTTTTAATAATAATGAAAAACCTAATATCAAAAATTATATGATACTTACTTGTGATAATAACATCGAAGATATTTACTAAAAATCTTTGTTCAAACTAAAATCTATTGTAAAATTATAGTATTGAACGTGAGGAAAAAATATGAAAATTAGAAAAGAATTAGCACCAAAATATAATCCAAATGAAGTTGAAAACGGAAAATATGAACAATGAATTGCCGATAATCGTTTTGCAGCTAATCCGAATTCTAAAAAGCCAAAATTTTCAATTATTTTACCACCTCCAAATGTTACTGGTAAACTTCATATTGGTCATGCATGAGATGGAAGTTTACAAGATGCTATAATTCGCTTTAAAAAGTTAGTTGGATTTGATGTGTTATTTGTTCCAGGAATGGATCATTCAGGAATTAGTACACAAGTAAAAGTTGAAGCAAAACTTCGTGAACAAGGAATTAATCGTTTTGATTTAGGACGTGAAAAATTTTTAGAAGAGGCATGAACTTGAAAAGCAGAGTATGCAGCAATTATTCGTCAACAATGAGCTAAATTAGGTTTGGCTTTAGATTATAGTGTTGAAAAATTTACTTTAGATGACGATGTTAATGAATTAGTAAAACAAATTTTTATTGATTTTTATAATAAGGGATTGATATATCGTGGAAAACGAATTGTTAACTGAGACCCTCAACAAAAAACAGCTATTTCAAATGTTGAAGTAATTTATTCAGAAATTACTGGATCAATGTACTATTTTAAATATAAACTAGTAGATTCTGATGCTTATCTTGAAGTTGCTACAACTCGACCAGAAACAATGTTTGCTGATCAGTGTGTTGTAGTTAATCCAACAGATGAGCGCTATATTCAATATATTGGCAAGAAAGTTATCAATCCAGTTAACGGTGATGTTATTCCAGTAATTGCTGATGAATATGTTGAAGTTGATTTTGGAACAGGAGTTATGAAATGTACTCCAGCACATGATCCTAATGATTTTGAGATTGGTGAACGTCATGATTTGGCTAAGCCACTATGTATGAATGAAGACGGAACAATTAACGAACTTGGTGGGGAAAACTATCAAGGATTAGATCGCTTTGTTGCACGTGAAAAAATTATTAAGATGACGTCTGAAGCAAATACTTTTATTAAAGCCGACGAAATTACTCATCAAGTAGGATTTTCAGAACGTTCAAATGCAATAGTTGAACCATATTTATCAGATCAATGATTTGTGAAAATGGAAAAGTTTGCTGCAATGATTTTACAATTGCAAAATAGTGATGAAGCGGTTAAATTTTTTCCAGAGCGTTTTGCTAGCGTTTTAGAAAAATGAATGGAAAATGCTCATGATTGATGTATCTCTCGTCAATTATGATGAGGGCATCGTATTCCAGCTTGATATAATAAAAAAACTAATGAACTTTATGTTGGGGATAAAGAGCCAACTGATTTAGAAAATTGAGTTCAAGATGAAGATGTTTTGGACACTTGATTTTCTTCAGGACTATGGCCGTTTGCAACGCTAATGCGTGGCGAAGGAATTGATTCAAAATACTATCAAGCGTATTTCCCGGTTAATGTATTAGTTACCGGGTATGACATTATTTTCTTTTGGGTTGCTAGAATGATTTTTCAAACAGAAGAGTTTACTGGTTCAAAACCATTTAATGATGTTTTGATTCATGGTTTGGTTCGTGATGAGCAAGGCCGTAAAATGTCAAAATCATTGGGAAATGGAATTGATCCAATGGAAATAATTGCTGAATATGGAGTTGATAGCTTAAGATTTTTCTTGTTAACCAATTCAACTCCAGGACAAGATATTAAATACTCAACAGAAAAAGTTCGCAGTGCATGAAACTTTATGAATAAATTATGAAATGCTTCTCGTTATGTATTAATGACTTTAGATGAAAATTTTATTCCTGATATGAACTTTATAAGTCATCTTTCAGCTACAGATAAATGAATTTTGAATGAACTAAGTAAGGTCGAACAACAAGTACGAGTGTTAATTGAAAAATATGAGTTTGCAATTGCTGGGAAATTAATTTATGAATTCGTATGAACTAAATATTGTTCATGATATATTGAATTTGCAAAAATTAATTTAAATTCCAATGATTCTGTTATTTATAATTCAACCCAACAAACATTATTTTATGTTTTGAAAAATATTTTAATTATGTTACATCCTTTTGCGCCGTTTATGACAGAAGAAATTTATTTAAATTTGAACCTAAAAAGTTCAATCACTGAAGAGGAATGAAAAATTGATAAATTTGAATTTAATACAGATTATATCAATCAAGTTGTTAATATAATTACCGTTGTTCGCGAATTTAGAAGTAAAAATAATCTTAAAAATAACTTACCATTACAATTTAAATTAACCAATTTAAACAGCCATAATAGGGAATTATTTAAAGCTTTCAACACTGAAATTAATCATCTTCTTAAAGGAATTGTAAATACCGAAATTGTTCAGAAAATTGCCAGTGAAGATTTAACTGCAATTGCAATTGAAGAATATTTCTTGGAGATTGCAAATGAAAGTTTTATTAATAAAGATGAATTAATTCAAGAACTTATTGATCGACAAGCAATGTTAGTAAATGAAATTTCAAGATCAGAAAAAATGTTAGAAAATGAGAATTTTATTAATAGAGCAAGCAAAGATAAGATTCAAGATGAGAAAAATAAATATCAAGCTTATAAAGAGCAATTAAAAGCAATTGAAGTTAAACTTAAAACGCTAAAGTAAGCAAAGTTGATAGCTTTGCTTTTTTTCTAATTCTTTTGGGGTGAAATAATTGAAATTGGATTTACATTAAAAAATACTTGTAAATATCGTTTAGTAATTTCAAACTTAGAAAACTATCTGATTCTAGGGACTCTGCTATTTTTAAATTTGATGATAAAAAGTCAAAATTATTGAATTTCAAGCCTTGCTATTCTTTGCACTGCAGGTAGCATTTTTCTTAATAAACGTCATTGAAAGCGAACGCTCTTAATAAATATAATTATTGCAGCTGCAATTCTATTATGAGTTTATTTGAATCAAAATTCAAAAGATATTGTATCAATTACAAATCAAGAGGGTACTGTCATTGAAGCGAAACCTAGTTATGCAATTATTAAAGTCAATTACCAAAATTATTATGTCTCAAATTATCATTTAAATCTTATTTTAGACCAACGAGTAAGAATTAATGGTAACGTAGAAATATTATCCAAAAATCATTACTTCACTTTTCAATTTCAAACATATTTAAATCATCAGCGAGTGTTTAAGCAGATTAAAGAAATCGAAATCACTAATCAAAATTGGCACTATCTACGATACTATTTTTATCAAACAATTTTTAATTTTGCAGATCATGAACTTATTCACTTATTTTTATTTAATATCAAGGATAAAAGTCAAAATTTTCAAAGCCTGATTCAGAATTTAAATCTTAGCCATTTATTAAATTTTAATAGCTTGAGTATTTGAGGATTATGAATATTGATAACCAAAATTCCCAATATTAATAATCATCAAAATATACTAAAAGTTTTATTTAGTCTTTTATGAATCTGATGATTTTTTCTAAATTATTCATGAGTTTTAATGCGGTTTTTGCTTAAAGCAACATTTAAAAATTATAAGAAATTAAAACCTTGGTCCAATTTTGCTAGTTTTTGAGTTCCTTGCTTATTATTTCCAAGTTATGTAGGAAGTAATGGTTTTTGATATTTCACAATATGTTACTTATTTTTGAAGCTACTCAAAAGACAAAGAGTTAAAATAAGTTTGATTGGATTACTATTAATTCCTTTAAAAATTTATTATGACTTTCAGATTAATTTATTATCGCCTGTATGAGACTTTATATTAGCCCCATTTTTACTTCTAATAAATGTTATTGTGACAACTACTTTTATATTTGGGGCAAATCCCGTTTGACTAAATGGATTAGAACTTTGATTAAACCATTTATTTAAAATTGTTGGATGACTAAGTTATTCAATAAATATAGGATATCAAGATTTTTTTGGTGTTTTTTTGATTTATATGATTTTGATATTATGATGTAGTTTTCAATGAAATTGAAAATATCAATTACTTTGATTAATATTGGTTGGAAGCATTTACTTAATTATTTGACTAATGAAGCCAAGTCACCATTTAGAAATGTTAAATGTCGGAAATGGAAATTCGTTTATTTATTTTAATAAATATAAGAATTTAACAGTTTTATTTGATTGCGGGGTTGGTAAAGGTTTTAGCAAACAATTACCATCTCAGTATTTAAAATATTTAGGAATCAATAAAATTGATGCCATTTTTATTTCACATAATCATGAAGATCATTTTAATGCTCTTGAAAATTTACAAATGAAATTCTATGTAAAAAATGTTTACTATCGAATTGGTAATTTTGACGAACTAATTATCAAAAATTTGACAATTAAAATTTTCAATAATTCTTTAGCAAAAAGCGAAAATAATAAGTCGTTAGTTATCATTGTTGATTTTGCCAATACCAGACTTTTGTTCACTGGTGACATTGAAAGAGTAACAGAAAATTATTTAATGACTAACTCTGAATTTTTAAACTATTTAAGACTTCGCCGTTTAGATATTCTTCAAGTTGCTCATCATGGTTCGAAGACGTCATCAAATTATGATTTTATTAAATTATTAAATCCTAGAATGGGGTTAATTAGTGGAATGTATTATCAAAGACTAAAATTCCCTGATCAACAAACCTTGAACACCTTTAAATCACTTAATATAGTTTATTATATAACTGAAGGTTTTAAAAATGTTCGCATCAACTTTAGTTCAGGATTAGTTAAAGTTCTGTAAAATAAAAAAACACCAAAATCGGTGTTTTCGTATTATTTTAATAATTGATTAATTGAAATTAAGCACTCATTAAACGAGATTTTTCTCTTGCAGCTTTGTTCATTTTTAGGATTCCTTTTTTAACCCCTTTATCAATTAAACTAACTGCATGAGTAATTAATTCATTTACGTTATCTGCATTTTCAGCTTTAGCAATAGAAACTTTTTTAATTGCAGTTTTAATTTCTGATTTAAAAGCTTTATTTGCTGAACGAGATTTTTCGTTAGTTAAAACACGTTTTTTTTGTGATTTGATGTTTGCCATATTTTCAACTCCTTTTATTTTTATAACTTTTCAATACAATATAAAGTATAGCAAAAAAAGATTTATTATGATAGATTAAAAGCAAAATATTAGTAGTAAAATTACTAGTAAGAAGGTGGTGCTGTCAAATGAACTTTATATATTCTTTGGACTATTTTTTATTAACTAAAGCTACAAATAAGTTAATTAAAACTATCAATAAAAATGATGAATATGAAGTCTTAAAATTTTCACTAATTGAAGATGATTTTAATCAAATTTGAGATAGCATCAATACATTTTCATTATTCGAAAATAAAAAAATCGTTTTAGTTAGGGATTGTTGATTTGTTAATGAGGAGAAGGTCACGTTGCACAAAAGTTTCAATCTTGAAAAGTTAGAAGCAATGTTGAAAAACGCTAATCCTGAAACTATTTTGATTTTTACTTTAAATAGTGATAAGTTTTCAAAAAAATTAAAAATTGCTAAGACTATTAATCAGTTGATGCAAGTTGAAAAGTTAGAATTAATGAGTGAGCAAACAATTATTAAATATATTACGACTTTTTTTGCAAAAGCAAATGTCAATTTGGATCGAAAACTTGCAACCTATATCTATCAAAATCTGCCAAATGATATGCAAGTTATTAACAATGAATTGAATAAACTGGTGAATTTGTCGCAACCGCTAACTTGCGAAGTTATTAAGAATAACTTAACAAGATATTTGGAAAATGATATTTTTGAAATCTCAAACTGCTTCATAAAAAATGACATTGATGGCTTTTTAAAACTATATAAGCAATATTTATTATTAAATGATGACTTGTTTGGACTAATTGGACTAATTGGAGCAAATGTAAGTTTTATTCGTGATGTCAAAATTTTAAGAATGACCCGCAAATCAAGTAGTGAAATTGCAACTATTTTAAATGCACATCCTTATCGGATAAAATTGGCGATATCAAATAATAGTAGTAAAATTAGTCAATTAAATGATAAAATAGAAGTGTTATATAAAATTCACAAAAGTATTCTCAATGGAAAATTTGAAGTTTCAGTTTTACCAGAATATGAGTTTGTAAAAAATATGAGACAAGAGGTATAAGATTTATGAAATCTAATAAAGTATATGAGAGTATTATTTTTTTACTAAATAACATTATTAAAAATGAGAGGTTGAAATACTTCTTGATTAAAAATGTGGAATTTAGAAATAATTTTTTAAAACAAGTAAATAGCTTGCTAACATTAGAAAAAGACTTTGAGCAGGACTATCAAGAAATTCAATGATCAACTGTTTTTGGAAAAGCAATTGTTAAGTTAACTGCTGAAAAAATTCGTTTAGAAAAAGTTGAAAATGCTGAGATTGATTCAATTTATGCTCAATATTCTGAATTTATTTCTTATGTAGGTAAAACATATGAAGTTGATCATAAGGATCTTTTGGATCAAACTGGTAATCTTAGTCAAGAAGTAGTACTTTTAAATGCCAAATTGTCAAAAGAACAAGTTGAAAATTTTGATAAAGCTGAAAATCTTAAAGAGGAGTCAGTTCAACCTGAAGTAGAAAAAGTTAATCCTGAAAATATTACTTTTGGAGGCGGAATTGGATCAAATTCAAATCAAGGGTTTAATCAACAGCAATTTGGTCAAGGACCTTTTGGGGGACCAGCTTCTGGTTTACCAATTCATCCAATGCAAAATCCCTATTTTTATGCTTTTGATCGAAAAAATAAATATATGCCAATAATGAAAATGATTTTGGCAATTATTTCATCAATAGCAGCGGTTTTATTAATCATTACAATGTCTCTTGTAGTTTCATTTAAAGCAGAAATGAGTAATACTGAGATTGACAAAATTTTTGGAGGGTTAACAGAATCAGGAAAACTGTATTATCAATTGCCAGGAAGAACAAGTTATCAGCTTGTTTCAATTGGAAGCTTGCCATTAAGTGTATCAAATCAGACGATGAATTGGTTGTCATATGTCTTGTATATTCTACCGCCTTTGTATTTATGATTAGATATTAATAAAAAAGTGCGTGTTAATGGAAAAACAGTTCAGCCTGCAAGAACCAAATACCGTGTAGGAACATTTACAGTTGTATTTTTAGTTGTTGTATATGGAATTGTCATTTTTACAATATACCGTTATGTATCAGTTGGTAACTTTAAATCATTGTGATGATCATTTTTTGAAAATATGTGAAAAAATCTGAATGGAACAGCTTTAGAAAACAAGGTTAGTCCCGAAGAATTTAATCTATTTTGATCAAAACTAACAGAATTAAATGGATCTAAATTTGCGACTGTTACTTCAATGGCAATTGTTGCGTTAGTATTTATTGTTATAACTGTTGTATATGGAATTGGGTTATTAGTAATTAATCCAAGACCAGATAGAGAAAAAATTATGCGTGCAAATAATGAATATCAAAAAGCTGTAATGGCTGCAATGCAGGGTCAAAAATATGAAATGGATCCTTCATTATTTGAAAAAGATGAGAACGAAAGTTAAAAATTTAGCTTATATTTTGAAAAGTTTAGTGGAGTAATACTCCACTTTTTTTGATGCAAAGTATTTTGCTTATGGAATTTTTTCCAATTTCAAAAATATTTTCGGAAATTAACTTGCAAAAATATTTTAAAAAGATTAAATTAAAGAGTAGAATAGAAAAGGAATAAAAAATATGACACAAACAAGTACTTTGCTGTTAACGGAGTTATTTGGAACAGCATTATTAATAGTTTTGGGAAATGGAATTGTTGCTAATATTGTATTAAAAGGTACAAAAGGAAACAATGCTGGATGATTATCTATTTGTTTTGGATGAGGATTTGCTGTAACAGTTGCTGCCTTAATTTCGTCTGCTTTTTTAGGCGGTAAAGGATGATTAAATCCTGCTGTTATGCTTGGAGCTTCAATTGCAGATTGAAAAGGAACTTGAGGCTTTGTTGACTCTTCAACTGGAGCACAAGTTGGATTATTTTTTGGAGTTCTAGTGATTCAATTTATTGGAGCTGCATTAGGACAAATTATTGTAGATTTATTATACTATAAACATATTCAAATGACCTTGGGATCAAAAGAAGAATTTGCAACTGCAAATGTTTTGGGAATGCATTCAACTGGAGCTACAACAAAATCTATTGCCGCAAATTTTGGAATGGAATTTGTTGGTACATTTATTTTGATTTTTGCCATTTTAGCAATTCCAAGATTTAGTGCTTTAAATGGAAACATTATTGGAGGACTTGGTCCTGTAATTGTTGGTATTGTTGTAATTTCAATTGGTCTATCTTTAGGGGGAACTACTGGTTATGCAATTAATCCCGCTCGTGATTTGGGGCCAAGAATTGTTCACGCTTTAATGCCAACCAGAGGTAAGGGAAAAAGTGACTGAGAGTATGCATGAATTCCAGTGGCTGCACCACTTTCAGCAGCAATCGTATCAGGGCTAATTTGATTAGCAATATAAAACAGCAGAAAGAGAAAATATGATTAGAAAAGAAATAAATTATGATATTTGCATTATCGGAGCAGGAATAATGGGAGCTTCAATTGCTCGGGAATTAGGAAAGTATCATACTAATGTAGTAATTTTAGAAAAAAATCCAGTTGTTGCTGACGAAACTACAACAGGCAATTCAGGATTAATTCATGGTGGATTTGACGCAAAAATAGGAACACTAAATGCCAAATTAAATGTGCTTGGAAAAATTCGCTACGAAGAATGATTTAAGCAATTAAATTTTCCTTATAAGCGAATTGACTCATTAGTATTGGCTTTTAACGAATATGAAAAAGGAGAACTTGAAGTTTTGTACAACCGAGGTTTGTCAAATGGATTACAAGCTCATGAAATGAAAATTTTAAACTTTGAAGAAGTTCAAAAAAGAGAGCCTAATATTAGTACTGATGTAGTGGGGGCACTACTTTGTAATTCATCAGTTTTAATTGATCCTGTAGCATTATCTAAAAAGTTGCTCAGCAATGCAATCAAAAACAATGTGGAATTAAAATTAAATTGAAAAGTGGCATCTATTGATACTCAGAGTAAAGATTTTATGAAAGTAAGAAATTCTGATGGAGATGTTATTAAAGCAAAAATAATTATTAATTGTGCTGGTCACTGAGGAGACGAAATTGCCAAATTTACGGGGGCGACAGATTTTACATTAAAGCGTCGAAGAGGAGAATATCGTGTTTTGGAGCGTTTCAGTCAGCCTCAAATAAATTCAGTTCTATTTATGGTACCTACTGTTTATGGAAAAGGTGTCTTAGTGGCACCAATGCTAGATGGTCGTACATTAGTTGGACCAACTGCCGAGGAGGGAATTTCTCGCGACGAAACAAGACTAATTACAACTAATAAATATAACGAAATTGGTGAAATTGGAACTCGTATTGTTCCTGGATTAAAAATGGAGCACACTTGTTATCACTTTTCAGGATCAAGAGCAATTTGAAAAGAAAATGATGATTTTTATATCAATTTTTCAAGCCAAAATGATCACTTCATCAATGTCGCTGGAATTAAAAGTCCAGGAATTTCTTCAGCCCCAGCACTTGCTGACTACGTCATTGAAATGATTAAAACAAAAATTAAACTGACTAATAAGTTAAATTGAAATCCAATTGAAAACTAATTTATAAAGGAGAACTATGGAAAAATATATTTTGACTCTTGATGAGGGGACAACTAGTGCAAGAAGTTTAATTACAAACAAACAAGGAGATATTATTGCAGTTGAACAAAGTGAATTTACGCAGTATTTTCCAAAAGAAGGCTGAGTAGAACATGATGCTGTTGAAATTTGAAATACTCAACGTACTACGCTAGTATCAGTTTTGAATAAATCAAAAATTAAGGGAAATCAAATTGAGGCAATCGGAATCACCAATCAACGTGAAACTGTGGTCTTATGGAACAGTGAAACTGGTTTACCAATTTATAATGCGATTGTTTGACAAGACCAACGAACAGCAAAACTTTGTGAGCAAATGACACAAGAACAAGTTGATATGGTTCGTAATAAAACAGGATTAATCATTAATCCATACTTTTCAGCGACAAAAGTTCAATGAATTTTGGATAACGTTCAGGGAGCGAGACAACTAGCAGAAGAGGGAAAATTAAAATTTGGAACAATCAATACATGATTAATTTATCGCTTAACTGGCGGGGAAAAATTTATAACTGACCATACGAATGCTCAGCGTACTTTACTTTATAATATCCATACTAATGACTGAGATGAGGAATTATTACAATTGTTTAATATTCCTAAAAATATTCTCCCAGAAATTAAATCATGTAGTGAAGTTTATGGAGAAACATTTGCAGGTTTAATATCAAAAGCAGATAATACACGTATTAAAATTGCTTCCTCAATTGGAGACCAACAATCAGCCTTATTTGGCCAACTATGCACAAAACAAGGAGAAGCAAAAATTACTTACGGGACTGGAGCTTTTATTTTGATGAATACCGGAGCAAGCAAAATATTTTCTGAGCATGGTTTATTAACTACTATTGCTGCTGCTTATAACGGTGAAATTACTTATGCATTAGAAGGTTCGGTAATGATTGCTGGAGCTGCCATTCAATGATTAAGAGATAATTTGCGTTTGGTTTATAATGCGACTGAAACCGAATGATATGCTGGTCAAGTTTCTGATGATCGTCGTGTATATGTAGTTCCATCATTTACAGGATTGGGATCACCATATTGAGATTCATATTCACGAGGAGCTATTTTTGGTTTAGACAGAGGAACTAAACGTGAGCACATTGTTCGTGCTACTTTAGAGGCAATTGCTTATCAGGCAAATGACGTAATTAGTGCAATGTCAAAAGATATCAAAAAACCATTCTTGCATATTAAAGTTGATGGAGGAGCTTGTAGAAATAAATTCTTAATGCAGTTCCAAGCAAATATTTCTCAAGGAGAAGTAATTAAGCCGACTAACATTGAAACAACTGCAATGGGAGCTGCCTATATGGCAGGGTTGGCAGTTAAATATTGAAAAGATGTTGAAGAAATAAAACAAAATTATGCTGTTGATATGAGTTGAAAACCACAAATTAAAAAAGAAGAGGCAAAAAATTTAATTCAGGGTTGAACTTCTGCAGTAACAAGAACTTTTGGGTGAGTTAAGGAACTTGAAACAAAATAAAGAAACATAAGAATAAACATAAGAACAAAATTTCAAAAAAATTCTAATACTTTTTGAAAGGAGAATTTTTATGGAAAATTCTAATTATGCGCAAGCTGTTGAATATTATTGTCACAAGGGTTTGACTAGATTAACGGAGAAAGAAAAACTACATCTTTTTGGTATTTTAAAAAAGCCTATAAACTACGCAATTGATAAGGCATTTAAAAAGTTTAGTTGTTTGCCAATTGAAAAAGAGGATTTGCAAAGCACCGCTTGAGAAGTCTTTGAGTTGGCAATCAAGGATTACAAAATAAAAAGTAAGCGTAAAAAATTTATATCTTATATTATTGATGCTGTATATTGAAAAACTATGGATGTTTGTATCAAATATTCTAATAATAAATTTAGAATCGTCAACCAAGCTTATTCGTTGCATGAGCAAACAGATCATGACTATGAAAATTTTTGTGAATCTGATTGGTCAGTTGGTTTAGGATATCAGGACATTCTAGATAAGTACTTTGTAAAATATCATGATGAACGGTTTCGAAAAATATTTAATGATTATGTTAATGGAATAACTAAGAAAACCATTTGTGAAAGATATAATATTTCCCGAAATAAGTTATAAACAATTTTAAGCAAAATTGTTGGGGAACTGAAAGAAATTTTTAGTAAATCATTGGTTTAGCCTGTTTGTATAATATAATTATTTTATATACAAGCAGGAGGGTCTTAGAGTGAGTTTTTACTATAAGCATAACTATGTTTTTTCTGATCATGGATTGCAAAGATGTCGTGAACGTCTAAATCTTAAAATGGCACCTGATTATGAAGTGAAGGAAGCTGTTATTAAACATATTGAAAATTCGACAAGAAGTTTTGAAGCTGGAAACGAAATTTATATATCAGCTTCAAATACACAAATATATTTTATTATTGATCGCAGAAGCAATTTAATTATTACTGCAACAAAAATTTCTGCTGAAAAGCAATTGAGTATAATGAGTAGGGGACTATAAAATGATTATAGGGTTGTATGGAAAAATTGGCTCTGGTAAAACAACTATTGCTAAATATATTCGTAGCAAATATGATTTTGACCTTATTGATGTAGACGAACTTGCCAAAGAGATAGTAGAAGAAAAAGAAATTAAGGAAAAACTACGAAAAGCTTTCCCACATTGCTTTGATGGTAATGTTTTAAATCGTGCTAAATTAAGACAAGAGCTGGCAAAATCGGCAAGTAATACTGAGCTCATTAACAAAATTATTTGGCCGCGATTGAAAGAAGCTATTATTCAGAAAATCGCATTGTATAACAGTGATATTGTCATTGATGGAGCAATTTTACCACTCTTAAGTATTTCCCAAATTGATATTTATATAAAAGTTACAGTTGGAAATCCTTTAATAAACTGTTTAAGAATTTATTCAAGAGATAAAAAAGGCTGGTATCAAACAGTCAAAATCTTAAAGCAACAAAAGTTAAAAAAGTTTGCCTATAATTTTAAAATAAAAAATCGCAAATCAAGAGCAACTTTTTTAAAGATTGATCAAATAATAGAAAAAATAGTTCACGATTAAGTGAACTATTTTTTCTATTATTTGCCCTTTTTGATTTTTCGCAATTCTTTATTAAGAATATGAGAATCATAGTTCTTTAAAAATTTTCCATTATCAATTTGCGACTGATTCACTTTTTGAAATTCTTTTCCTGAAGTTAAAGAATTAAATCCGAGCTTTTCATTAATCTCGCTTATCAACTTTGAAGAATCCTTAAAAGCTTTTAAATTTGCATTTTCACTTCAAAGACTTAATTGCTGAGGTATCGAATTTTCTAAAACCAGATTACTAAGTCCGACACCAATTAATGAAATTCGCTTCGAAGAATCGTACATTTCATTAAATAAAAATTTTGCTGTTGAATAAATTATTTCCAAATCATTGCTATATTCAGGAATTGACTCTTGACGACGTTTCGTTTTAATATGATCCAATTTATCAAATACCTGCCCCTTATTGCGAATTTCCTCATACCGAATAATAATTGACACTGTTCTTGCCTTCATTCGGCGCTTAACTGCTCTTGAAGAAACATTAGCCGCAATATGAAAGATTTTATCTTCTAGCTCGTTGATATCATTTGTAAAAATATCCAAAGTTATTTCATTTGATATTGATTTTAAAATGTTGTTATCTATTTTTACTAAATCACTTCCCTGTCCCAAAGCATTTAATTTCAACTTAATTGCATAGTCTCCAAATTTTTCAATTAGAAAGTTATTTTCAGCTTTTGCCAAATCATGAATTAACAAAATCCCATTGGCGGTCATTAGTTCAGCTGTTCGTTTTCCTACACCATACATTTGACCAATTGGTAGTCGCCATATTTTTTGATTAAAGAGTTGTGGACTTAACATCGTAATACCATTAGGCTTATTCATATCAGAACTCATTTTGGCCAAAAATTTTGTAAAGCTAATGCCAATTGAACATGTAAGCTTCAATTCTTTATAAATTGTTTCTTGAATTTTTTCAGCCATTTTTTTGGGTGAGCCAAATTTTTGCCAGCTACTTGTGACATCAATATAGCATTCATCAATTGATGCAATTTCTAATTTTGGTGTAAAATGCTTATCAATTAATTCTCAGATTTTTCGAGAGATTTCAGAAAACAATGCATAATCAGGTTCCATAATAATTAAATCAATACATAATTTTTTTGCCTCAAAAATTGGCATAGCACTTTTGACTCCATATTTGCGTGCTTCATAAGAAGCTGCCGTAATAATGCTACGACGATCATCTCGAGAAATAACAACGGGCTTACCCTTTAATTCTGGATAACGTGATTGCATACAATTTGCAAAAAAAGCATCCATATCAAGGTGAAAAATAATTTTATGATTATTCATACTCATAACTAATTTCCTCCTTAAGATAGAGCCTTTCAGGCGCAATTAACGATAGCTTCAATTTCATCGATAGCTCATATTTTTGCCGAACCAGATTTTTTAGTTAAAAAAGCCAAATATTCAATATTTTGCTTTTTGTTACCAGTTATTGGAGAGAAGTCCAAATCAGTTAAATCAAAACCCAAGCCATTTGCGAAAGTGACTATTTTTAAAATTGCTTTAACATGAAGTTCTTTTGAATTAGCTTTTCCATTTTTTATTTCAAAAACCTCAGACTCAAATTGTGGCTTAATAAGAATTACTCCTTGGGCATTTTCTTCTAGAATATCTGTAAGTGCCTCTAAAATTTTAATAACTGAAATAAAACTTACATCACAAGAAAAAAAGTCAATATTATTGCCAAAATCATTTTTCTTAGCATTGCGAAAATTATACTTCTCCATGCTTATAACTCGATGATCATTTTTTAAAGTTGAATGCAATTGATCTATTCCAACATCAACAGCAAAAACTTTTCGAGCATTATTTTCTAAGCAACATTGAGTAAATCCACCCGTTGAAGCTCCAATATCTAGACAAATTTTGTTATCCAAATTGATGTTTCAAACTTTGATTGCTTTATAAAGTTTTAGCCCGGCTCGTGAAACAAATTCCTTTTCAATATCCACTACTTTTATAATATCTTCTTGAGAAACAGAAAAGCCGGCTTTATTAATAAGTTTATTGTTAACATAAACTTTCTTTTGTCCGGAAATATATAGTTTAGCTTTGCTGCGATTTTCAGCCAAACCATTATCAACTAAATAGTGATCCAATCTCATTTTCATAAGCTATATTTTTCTAATTTTATCTAAAACAGCGTTTATAAATTTATAGTCAAAATCTGGCTCCAATTCCTTTGTGAGTTTAACCATCTCATTAATTGTCACTGGCTTTGGAGTATCAGTATATTTTATTTCATAAGAGCCAATTACAAAAATTGCTCCAATTAAAGCTGGTAGCCTTTCTCATTTTCAGTCAATTGATAAATGTTCTTCAACAATTATAATAAGTTCTTCTAGTTTTTCATTAATATCATTAGCAATCAGAGCCGTTTTCTCGTCTAGTTGCGCTTGAGTTTCATCTAAAATATCTTGCTTAATATATTCTAAAGAAGAGCTGGCCAGCAAATATCTATAATACATTTGAACTAAAAGTTTTCTTCTAGTAGTTAAACTAATTTTTAATTCTTCCATTTTAAAGCTCTCCTTTTCATCCTTATTATTATCTCATTTCCCAGACTTATAAGCAATTCCTATTTCAGACTTTTAAAGGGATCTGTAAAAGTTTTATTTCTCAAATCGCTAATTTCTGCTTTATATGGTGAAACGTCTCGAACATATGGTGTTTCCAAAATTTTTGGAATTTCTTGATAATCAGTATCTCATAAAATCTCATTTAGTATTTCAAACCCAATTGTTCCATAACCAATATTTTCATGGCGATCTTTATGAGCTCCAATAGGATTTTTTGAATCATTTAAATGAAATACCAAAATCTTATCAGAACCTACTGTTTTAGTGATTGTTTCTTTGATAGCAGATCAAGTACTTAAATCATATCCAGCATCATTCATATGACAGGTATCTAAGCAAACTCCAACTTTTTCAGGATTGTTTAATTTGGATATTACATAAGCAATTTGTTGCAAATCAGTTCCGACTTCAGTTCCTTTGCCGCTCATTGTTTCAATCGCTATTCTAACATTATTTTGATATTCACTAACAAGGTTCAAACCCTCAATTAGTTTCTCTAATGCCTGAGTTGGTTCTCCTTTAGTATATGCGCCAGGATGCAATACTAAAATATTAATTCCAATTGCTTCGCATCTTTCAATTTCACGAATTAGCAATTGAATCCCAAAATTTCAAGTTGCCTCATTAACAGGATTAGATATATTAATTAAATATGGAGCATGAACCACTAAATCATTAATATCAAGATTATACTTTTTCAATAATTCATGCATTTCTGCTATTTTAAAATTCTCTATTGGTTTGCGATTAGCATTTTGAGGTGGGCCCGTATAAATCATGAAAGTGTTTGCGTCATTATTAACACTTTCAGTCACAGCCCCAATTAAATAGTTATTTTTTTCTGATGCTGAAACATGTGAACCAAGAATTGGATATTTTTTCATAAAGCCTCCTAGGCAATTAATTTTAATGCCTCTATTTTATCATTGTTGATTATTTCTTTTAGTTCTTTAACTGAACTAACTTTTTGATTATCACGTAAATATTTTATTAGCTCAATTTGGATTCCTCAACCATAGATATCTTGATCAAAATTTAAAATGTGGGTTTCAAAAACTTCGACACCTTGATTGTTAATTCAAAAAGAGGCAATTCCTCAATGAGTAAAATCTTCATTGGGTAAAGTAACTTTTACTAAATAAACTCCATATTTAGCCTTTAACATCTTATTAGTTAAAAGATTCGCTGTTGGAAAACCAAGTTCTCGACCGTAATGATTTCCATGTTCGACGTGACCTTTGAAAATAAAATTGTGCCCTGTTAGATTAAAGTATTTATCTAAATTCGCCGTTCCTAATGCGTTTAAAATTTCTAGCAGACATTGATCTTGATTTTCATTTCAATTAATAGTAATGACATTTTCTTTTCCAAAAGCCTTTACTAAATTTGACAATTCAGAATAATTATCAAATGTAATTACCTTTTTAATATTTAAATCCTGTTTAAAATTGCTTCAGTTACGTTCAAAAACTGCTTTGTAATATTCGACATACGTAAGTTTCTGCTCTTGGCATTTAGCTTTTAAAATGTTGTTTGAAATAATATTAGCAATATTATAATTGTCTGAATCAACTATCATACTTAAATTTTCATTCGCAAATCTTTTTTTAGCTTCCAACAATAAATTTGACTCGTTCTTAGTTCAATTTCCAAAGTCACCAATTATTGCAATTGATGGGTCCATATTATAAAGCATTTTTGTTAGTTCACTGTAATATATATTTCTCATGTAATCCTCTTATTTCAATATCTTAATTATAAAATAAAAAGAAACTTTTAAAAGTTTCTTTTTTAATATATCTAAATATTATTCATTTCTAGAAATCTGGTCTTCATCTGAATAATTTGGCTTCTGCACAAAGTCATAAGTTTTGCTCTTGTGTCATTTAAATTCTCCTTCAAATGGAAATAGTTCTCGACATTTCATATACAACTCTTGATCAAAAGATTTTGACAAAGTTTTTCAGTGAAAACTGTACTTTGGCTTTTGACTATTTCTTCGAGTTTTAAAAGTAGCAAATTTTGAAGTATCACGTCCCAATTCTTTCATAGCCATAAACACTTTTATACCACGGTGCGATCCATAATTCATATCCTTTAAGCGATTTCTTGCGCCGACAGTTAAACCTAAACTCAAAAAAATCAAAATATAGATAAAAAAGACGGCAAAGTTTTTTAAAATATACATTTGAGTTGCAAGTGTTGTTGTAGTTGCTAATGAAGTTCCAAAGGTTATCGCTGTAAAGCCTCTTATTACATAAGTAAAGGGTACAAAATAACTTACATAGTGAAAGAATTTAAATTGAGCAAAAGCTGGAAAAGTTCCACCTCCAGCTGCTAGTGACAGTACCATTACAATTACAGCCAGAAATTTTCCAATTGATTCATCTTTAACAATGAATCATAAAGATTGAATAATAATTACAAATAGAAATCCTGATGCAATAAATCATAACCAAATGTAGCACATTGTCGCTAGACCGAGCATGTTTCATCCCACTGCATATGCTAGCCAAATTTGAAGTGTTGCTTGTACAAAAACTGTCAACATCATTAAGACGGTTTTTGACAAATATCATTGAATGGCAGTTGCCTTAGCAACTCGTTTTCCTCTATCAAAAATAAATGTTTGCATCAAGACTCCAACTCATAATCCAATAACTAAGAAAAATATTCCTAGCCCAATTCCGTATAGGCCATTATTTTCTCCTTGAATATCTACTTTGATAATTTCATCAGGTGAAAATCCACCCAAAAGTTTGTCATTGAAGAAGATTTTTAGTTTAGTTGGTAATTCTTCAACTCGTGTAGCGCCCAACAAATAATTCGAGTTTTTAGCTACACTAGCATCAGCATTTTGAATAAATTGTTTTTGAGTCATAATTGGTTCTAGTAAAGTAGTGTCAAAAGTTCCCAAATTATTTAAAAATGCTTCAATCTTTTTAAGATTGTCGCCAAGTCCAAATAATACTGCAATTTTTTTAATGACTACTGACAAAACTGTATTATCTGTTTTGTCTGTTTGTCCAATTAGGGCATTGTACAAAACTTGATTAAGATGCGGAGCGTCTTCTTTAATTCCTGCATCTATAATATTGATAATCAAAGTCTTAATAAATTGCTGAAACTCTGAATTTCCTGTAATAATTCCTAAGGCATCCAAAACCTTAGTATTATCCAACAATCATTTACCTAAATCAGTGATTTCATTAATGAATTGAATTAATTTTCCACCCTTCGCCGTGCTTGCCAAAGCCCCATTTTCATCAACATCTCCAAAAATAGTATATTTTTCAAAAATTCGACGCTTGTCAGGTGTTCCCAAATCTGGTAAATTAGGAACACTCATTACTACATATTTTTGGTGACTATCAAACTCGTTATTTAGAGTGGTATTTCCAGCATCAGCAAGTGCCAGGTTCAAAATATCTCCTGTTATTGAAAGACTATTCATAATATTTGTTCCTACAAATGAAGTTAACACTGCTGGTATTGTTTTAATAATCATCCCTTCTGCAAAGGAATTAAACGTACTCATATAATAACCAAAAATAAAGTTACGCTCAAAAGTAGTTCATATGTCAATTTGATTATTCTTCATTTCAGCAACTCACTCAGTTAAAGATTTGTTCAAGTTAGTAGCAACTTCATCATCTGTTGCTGCAGCTTGATATAGTAGAGCACCCGCATAACCAATTAAGTTTGCAAGATAATCTTTTTTAAGTTTTAGTTGAGCATAATATTTTGTCCCTTTTCATTGCTTCTCAATTTCTTGATTACTATCAATGTACTTAATATTTGTCAAAGCCATCTTATCAGCAATCTTAGAAGAGGAAAAAAGATAATCTTGATCTCTAATATTGTTATCTGTTTTTGGCAATAATTTTGATTTAATAATTTCTCAGCTACTGGTTACTTCGTATTTAATATTTTTATTATCCCCAGTTTTAATTTTTAATCCATTATTTAAAACTAAATCAATTCCAGCTGGTTTGGAATTACCATCAAAATCTTTTCCATTTTCCAAGTTATAAACAACTTTATGCAAGTCTTCAATTGACTCTCCTTGAGATCCAATTGTTGCTTGAGCGTTGCGATAATTTAAAGCCCCCATTTTTAAACGATAACCACTTGAAGATTCTGGACTCAAAGCCTTATCTTCTTCAAATGCACTAACCAAAATAATATTATGATCCATGTTCATAATTGCAATTGGAGCTTTCCCTATTCCTTCAATTGGATTTCAAAAAGCTAAAACACAAGTAATCCCATAAATTATTGGAACAACTGCAATTCCAATAAATTTAATAATTCGTTTTCAAGACATAAAAATTCTTGACTCAATTTCAATTTTAATTGCCTGACCCAAACCTTTAAATCATCCGTCAATTGTTTCGTTGCGCTTAACGAATTTTTTGTCATTTTTTTTAGACATAAAATATTAGCTCTTTATAAATTTCAAATTTTTAAAATTTAAAATATTCGTCGCTATCTAGATTTGCAGAATTTTTTAGTGCATGGCTAATTAACTCTTGCGTAATTTTAATTTTTTCTGGGTCAGCGCCTTCTAATAACTTGTTGCGGTATTCATATACATAATCATTTAAATCTGTTGCTCAAGCATACCCTTTTTTGGTTACTTGAAGATTTGTACTACGACGATTTGTTGGATCTTGAGTCTTGGTAATAAAATTGAATTCTTCCAATTTAGCAATTATTCGACTCATTGTTGTTTTGTCAATTTCTAAATTCAAAGAAATTTGACGTTGATTGATTTTCGGTTTGAAAAAAATTAATAACAATACAGTAAAATACATTTTATCCATATTTGCTGGCAATCTATTTTTTTTGTTAACATATTTAATTCCATTCACAATAATAAAATAAAGTTTAAACGAAAATGGAATTTCGATGACATCTTTTTGCATAAATAAAATCTCCTTATTTTTCTTATAAGGATATAATCTCTCAAAGCAAAAATAATGTCAATCAAAATAAGACACAAATTGTAACTATTAAATATTTTCCGTTTCTTGGCGTTTTTCCAACTCACGATTATTAAGCATTATTTGCAATTGATTTTTTGTTTGAGCAGTCTTGATTTCCATCAAACTTTGAGCAATTTCAGGAGTTGTACGGCGTTTGTTGATAATTGCAATGTAGATAAATCATCCCAGTATTGGCAATAAAAATCATAATCAGTACTTACCACGAATTTGTTTCTCAAGGTTTCTTAAAATTTTATTGAAACCTTGAAGCTCTTGAGTTAACATTTCATTGTTTTTAATTAGTTCTTCGCTTGTTAGTAAATTTGGATTTGTCATAGTTATTCTCCCTGTTCGTTATTGATTTTTTCAACAACTTTTTCTATAAATATTGTAATTGATTGTGTAGCGACTTTCATTTCCATTGTGTTATTTAAAAATTGCTCTTTTGCTTCTGTAACTTGATCGATATTAATTTTCATAATTATATTTTTAAAATCGCTTAAATAGTTGCAAAATTCTTCTGTATAGTGAATCTTCTGAGTGATATCTTGATTTTGAATAATGCTATTGCAAAACTGATTTAAAATTGAGCTAAGTTCTGAAGAACAAGTTAATGTATCACTTGTATTAATAAGATTTAAATAACGTTGCGTATAAAAATTTATTTGTCCATTAAAAAATGGGGCAAAAGTTTCTCAAAAAACATTACAAATCTGGATATCATTAAAATTTAATTTATTTTCTTCTCAATAGCTTTTGAAATTATTAATTGTTTCCCCAAAATATAAATATCGCTGAATAAATTGCTGAAAAATTATTGCAAGATCATATATTTTCAAACTAGAAAGGTCATTAAAAATAACTGCCAAGTTACTAATAATTGCTTCAATAGAAGTTACCTCATATAAATTTTTAAGCTGCTGATAAACTTTATCCAAGGCAGAATCATTGGTTTTTAAAATTAATTCATCCAATATTTTAATTTCACTTTGAAATATTTTAAGAGCTATTTCTTCCAAATCTATTTTTTCCAAGATATTATAAGTCATTTTGCTTCCACCTTACTTTATATTTTATATTATTTATCTTATAATTTTATAAGAACTTGAAAGGAAGAACATATGTATTACTTAGGCACTATAATTGCATGTATTATTGGATACTTGATTGGGGCTATCTCTTTTTCCGTAATTATTGTTAGATGACGCTACGGCGTTGACGTTAGAACAACTGGATCTGGAAACGCGGGAGCAACTAATACTGCTAGACTATTAGGAAAGAAATGAGGAATTGCTGTAGTTTTTCTAGATGGTATTAAGGTTGTTGTTGTAGGTTTTGTAGCTGTAGGATTATCTTTTATTAATAGCTCGCTCTTTTCTCAAACAAGTTATTTTATTCCTTGTATCTTTGCCCTAATCGGACATTGTTATCCGGTTTATTATAATTTTAAAGGTGGAAAAGCAGTTTCTTGTTTTTTGGGATTATTGCTGGTTGTGAATTATGCATATTTATTATTATTTTTATTTATATGATGAACAACAATTTTCATTTTCAAAAAAGTTTCAGTTTCGTCAATCATTGCTGCTTTAACAATTGGGGTTATTATTTGAATTCCTCATACTTATGGAGTGAATAGTTATTTAATTAATTGAAATTCTTGAACAGAATTTAATCTCGCTTGATCTAATGGATATATTTTAACAGAATTTAATTGAATGCATACGTTAACACCTCATGAGTATGCATCCTCAATTTTGGAAATGCAAATGTGTATACTAATTGGTTTCTTAATTTTAGGATGAAGACATTTTCCAAATATTAAACGTATCAAAAATAAGACCGAGCCGATTACCTTTCCAAAGTTAACAAATGAAGAAAAGCATAAACTAAAAATAGAACGTGAGCTTATCCGTAAGCAAAAAAAAGAAACAAAGGCTAAAAAGAATTAATATTAACGATTGCTAGATATTTTATATGGAGTACTTAAGTACTCCTTTTTATATATAAAATATCGATTACTTGTTCGTCATAAGTTTCTTAGATATTTTTGCCAAAGCAAGTACCGATTTAAAATTTTGCCCAGTAATTAATTGGCCATCTACAACAACGTTAGATTTAAAAAAACGCTTCTTAACAAATATTGCTCCATTAAATTTAGCAACTCTTTCATTTGAAAATGGAACTTTAAATTTTTTACTACTTAAAAGTTCTTCAGTATCAGTAAAGCCGGTAATACGTTTATTACTAATTAAGTATTCACTGCTATCATGTTTGATTGATAATAATGCAGCTATTCCATGACATATACTAGCAATGTACCCTCCTTGCTGATAGTTATTTATAACTAGCTTTTCAATTTCAATGTTGTTATAAAAATCTCACATAGCTCCATGTCCACCAGCAAAATAAATCAAATCATATTTATTCATAATAGCCTCTTTAATAGGCATAGAATTTTTCAAAGCTCTTGTAAAATTAGTATCTTTACTTAATAAATCTAATGAATCTCTGTCAGCTATTTTAAGGCTGCGAGGATCTAAAGGCACTACGCCTCCTTTTGGACTAGCATATTCAATGTCAAATTCGGAGTTTTGAAATCCTTTTATAAAGTCAGTTACTTCACTCAATCATAGACCAGTTGCTTGAGAACTATTACCATATTGTGAAACATTAGTTAGGACAATTAAGATCTTCATTACTTGTTACCTTCTTTCATTTGCAATAATATAAATATAATTATAAATAAAAAGAGAATCATTTACATGAATCTCTTTTTATTGCCCAAACAATTTTATTTTCCACGCTTCATTGCGTTCATTGTTTTTTTAATGTCTGCTTCAGATGGTTTTCTTCCCATACTCATGTACATAGCTCTAATTTGCTTTTCGTTAATAGGTGGATTTTCTTTTAATTGTTTTTTAACAACAATTCTTGTAATAAAAAATCCAATAATTCCTCCAACTAATAATGCTCCTAAAATAACTCCGATTAGCATTCCTGCTAATCCTCCAGCTGAAAAGCTAGTTGCCAATAATATATTCATTTTTCTCTCCTTATTTTTTTTGTAAATGTTTTAATATTTGGTTAGTAATATTATCTACTTTAAACCCAAATTTTTCAATAACAACTTCCCCAGGCGCAGATTCCCCAAATGAATCAATTCCAAATGCTAGACCAGAATCACCAATATATTTATGTCAACCTCAAGTAGTTCCCATTTCAATTGAGACTCTTAAAGTCTTTTGATCTATAATAGAATCTTTATATTTAGATGATTGTTTATCAAATAATGATGTTGACGGCATTGAAACAACTTTTGCCTTTATATTATTTTTCAATAAGGAATCTTTAACATCAATTGCTAATCCAACCTCAGAACCAGAGGCTATTAATGTTATTGTAGCATCTTTTTCATCTGCAATAATATATGCACCTTTTTTAACATTTTCAAAAACATTTTTATGTGGTAATTCACGCAAGTCTTGACGGGTCAATGCTAATGTTGTTGGTCCATCTGTTATTTCTAAAGCTATTTTATAAGCTGCAGCTGTTTCTGAGTAGTCAGCTGGGCGAATTAAAGTATGATTTGGAATTGAACGTAACATTGCCAATTGCTCAATTGGTTGATGTGTTGGCCCATCTTCTCCAACAGCTACTGAATCATGAGTAAAAATATATAACTGCTGCAATTTCATAATTGATGCTAATCGCATTGCTGGTTTTAAATAATCAGCAAAGACAAAAAAACCACTGGCATATGCTAAAATTCCTCCATGTGCAGTCATTCCGTTATTGATAACTCCCATACCAAATTCTCTAACACCATACATTATATTACGCCCTTGCTTAAATGAAGGTTCGTAATTTCCATCTGGACCTTTAATTTTTGTTGATGATGCTAAATCAGCGCTTCCACCTAACATTGTAGAATTAGATTGTACCAATGTATTAAAAATAGTTCCAGAGCTAATTCTCGTTGCTTGAGGTTTTAATGGAATTTGACTCATTATTTTAGCTTCATCAAAGGTTCAATTTCGATTTAAAGCTTTTTCTAGTTCTGCAAATTCAGTTGGATACTGCTTTGCATAGCTTTTATAAAGTTCATCCCACGAATTATTAATTTCAAGACCGCGAGTTCAGACATTTTCTTTTCAAAAATCCATAACAGTTTGTGGAACTTCAAAGTCTTTGTGTGATCAGCTAAAGTAATTTTTAACTGTTTCAAGATCTTTTCCTAAAGGTGCTCCATGAACTGAACTAGTGGCAGCCTTTGGTGCTCCTAAACCAATTATAGTTTTAACTTCAATGTAAGTTGGTTTTGAAGAACTCTTAGCTTTCTTAAGCGCTTTTTCCAAAGATTTCAAATCTTCTCCGTTTTCTACTCGAAGAGTATTTCAATTAGCTGACCTAAATCTTAGTTTTAAGTTTTCGGCCTGAGCTTTTGCAACTTCATCGTCTAGTTGAATATCATTTGAATCATGCAACAAAATTAATT
Organism: Mesoplasma syrphidae; assembly: GCF_002843565.1. Lineage (NCBI taxonomy): Bacteria > Bacillati > Mycoplasmatota > Mollicutes > Entomoplasmatales > Entomoplasmataceae > Mesoplasma > Mesoplasma syrphidae. The sequence goes on along the minus strand of NZ_CP025257.1, from coordinate 488,734 downwards.
TATTTAGCTGATTTTTGCCAGCAAATGAGATTGCTTCTTGAGCAACTCCTTCTTGCAAATCTCCATCACCACATAAAACATAAGTAAAATGATTAATAATATCATATCCAGGTTTGTTAAACTTATTTGCCAAAAATGCTTCAGCTAAAGCCATTCCAACACCCATTCCAATTCCTTGTCCCAAAGGTCCAGTTGTAACTTCAACACCAGTTGTAATTATTGATTCTGGATGTCCTGGAGTTAAACTTCCTCATTGGCGAAACTTTTTTAAATCTTTAATTGATAAATCGTATCCCGATAAATGTAACGCTGAATATAATAAAGCACTTCCGTGTCCAGCTGACAAAACGAAGCGATCACGGTCAAATCATTTAGGATTTTGTGGATTCTGCTTCATAATTTTAGTAAATAAAGTAAATACCATTGGAGCAGCTCCCAAAACAATCCCTGGGTGCCCTGAATTGGCTTTATTAACAGCTTCAACTCCCAATATTCTTAATGCATTTAAATTGTCATTTCCAATATTATTTTTCATTAGTATCTCCTTGTTTTTTTAGATCTTTTATTTTTTTTGGTGTGATATCTTCGCCATTTTCATTAACAACTTTAATTGATTGAAGTTGATGCTCTAAATTACGTTTATAAAGTTCAATATAACGTGTACGCAACAAACTACGCATTTCTTCTTCTTCAACTGATAAAGCACGAGTTTTTTTAATTGCAACCAAACGGTTAATTTCCAAGATTAATTCTTGAAAAGATAGCATCTCAATATTATTTCTCATTAGTAGTCTCAGTTATTAATTGCATAATAAGCTGCTCCAATAATTCCCGAACAATTTTCTAATGACGCCAAATCAAAAGTAATTTGATCCCTAATAATTTTCACGATTAATGGTTTAACATTTTCCTCAATAATTTCCAATAAATCCGTTCCCATTCCAGAACCACCACCTCCGATGACAACAAGGGCAGGATCTAAAGCTTGAATCATAATTGCCATATGATTGAACAATGGTCGATAAATTTCTTCAATCAAAACTCTAATTTCTTGAGGTTTATTATTTTCCTTGTATACTTTTGATATTTCTTCCATTGTAATGTCATTTGGATTTTTAAACAATTTTGCAATACTTGTTAAGTTATTATCGGCAACCAATTTTGTAAATGTTTTTCCAAAAGAAACAGCTGAACAAGTTCTTTCAATACAATAATTTAAACCGCAGTTACATTTAAATAAGGTTTGCATCTTTCCACCATGGCCAAATTCTCCAGCAAAGCCATGTTCCCCAGACAATAATTTATTTTCGCTAACAATAGCCCCACCAATTCCGGTTCCCAATCAATAAAAAATTCCTGATGAATAACGTGATGCAGAACCAGTTCAATATTCTCCTAAAGCTGCAGCATTAACATCATTTAAAATATAAACTTCCTGTTTTTTGAATAAACTCTTAATTGCTGTTTTAATATCAAAATTTTGCAGATTTAAATTTCCCGATAAAATAACAATTCCTTCTTCGTGATTAATAAACCCTGGACAAGCAAATCCAATTCTTTCAATATCTATATCATAGTTGTATCCCAATTGTTCAATTTTGTTGATTGTTTTCTTAGCTAAATTTTCTAGCAAATTGCTCTTGTCATTTTTAACAATAAATGATGTTTCAAGTTCCCCAAATTGATTAACAATTCCAACTTTAGCACTTGTTCCACCTAAATCAATTCCCAAAATTTTTCTCATAAACACACTCTTTCCGTTTAAATTTCTTACATTAATTATAAAATATTTAGCACTTTTAAACTACCATCTATTTCAAATAAAATAAAAGAACTCATTAAATAATAGGTTCTCTCAAAGATATTAAAGTTTTTTGATTCTTTAAAGGAATAATAAAAGTGATTTCTTGCTCAGATTGAACAATAAAGTTAATTCAACCCAATCCTGAAATTGATATATCAAACTCTTTTCCGATGTCACTTTTTTCAAATTTAAAATGGTATTCCTGGCCCTCGTCAATAACAGTTGGTGTAATTAACAATTCCTTATTCTTTGTAAAATAATTTGCAGCATTGTTTTGCTTTGTTCTGTGCAACAAAATTTCTTTATTAACATAGATATGGAAATTTTGCCTAATTTTAGTTTCGCTTATAAAAGTAAATCATGCTAAACCTGAAAAAAACATGGCCTGCTCAGAATTTAATTGAAAGGTATACTGACGAAGCTCTTTTTTAAAATAGCAATATTGTCAATCTTTTTGATTCATGATATGAGCAATTGAATTATTGCGAGCAATTCCAGGAGTATCAATAATTTTTACGCCTGAATCTAGATTAATATCAATTAATTCTAATGTAGTATTGAAGTACCTAGATTCCAAAATTTTGGGAACTAAATTGTTAGCTTTCATTAAAGCATTAATTAATGAAGATTTCCCCACATTTGAAGCTCCAATAAAGTACTGATTTTGAAAGGATTTCAGAACAATATTCAAAAATGGCAAAATTAGTTTTTGATTATCACTAGCAGTTAAAATAATTTTTGCATTTGCCAATTTTGAACTTGCAAACATTTTAGTTACATACTTTCTTATTTTCGATAGCTTAACTGATTTAGGAATTAAATCGATTTTATTAATCACAATTACTACTGTTTTGTTGGCAATTAAATTTTCAATTTCCAACATTCTAGTGCCTTCTAAGTCAAAGATATCCAAAATATAATAAAAAATTGGATCCTTATCATTATGAACAATATTTTTGATATTAGCTATAAAAGTTTCTTGATCAAGTTCTTGATCAATTAGGTCATTATAGTTTTTAATTCTAAAGCATCTCAAGCAATAATCATTTTCGAGTTTGTTAGTAAATCCTGGCTTATTTGATATTGTTGTTTGTAAGCAAATTCCACATCCAATACATTTTTTCATCGTCTAGTACTCCCTCTATTTTTTAATATACTTATTCTCTGAATCATCATAAAACATGAAAACATATAAGAAATCAATCAAATATAAAAGCTTTAGAACATCGTTATAACAGTGAGTTTTTGCCCTTTTAACATCCTTGTTTCACTTTAAGTAGTCTTTAAAATTTGATTCTTTATAAGAAAAAAATCTTAAAGCGCTGACACATAAATTGTAAATATCTTCTTCCTCTTCAAATTGATTATTTGGATAAATAGTTTGCATATAATCAAAAAACTTTTTTAGGCTTGGTAAAGCTAAAGTATTCTCACCTTTTTTGCCAGGTTTCAAATTTTTTGGCTCATAAAATTGTGATCCCTGTTTATCAAAATTTGAAAATGACATATTTTGACTTAAAACATTGTAAATATCAAAAGCGTTAACATCGTATTCTTTAGTTTTATGATTTATAACAAAAAGATCACTACGCTTGTTATTTAGTAATGCTTTATTTTTATTAATTCATGATTTTAAAATTCGAGCATCATTTTCTTTACCTGCAAAAACCAATGTCTTAATATTTTTATTAATGCACATATTTATAAAACTTTTAACTGTTGAATCATATTGGGCTTCAAAGCTGTATTCGGAGTCTTTAAAACTACGCTTAATTGTCATTGATTTAATTGCCTTAGAATTTTGTCGATTGTGAATTTCTTTAAAGTTTTTGGCAAACGAATATTGTAAAACATAAACCAAATCTTTTTGTTCTTCATCATAAAGACGTGGAAAAGCTTTTTCATCATAGTCATAAGATTCATGAGAGCGGTTAAAAAATTCTGTATCCATAACAATTGCTGGAAATTGAATTTCACTCATTCTTGCCTTCATTTCTTCTTTATCGACATAAAAAAATTGATATTCATTAATGTAATATCGATCTTCTTGTTTTTTAATTGCCTTATACTTCATTAATCATCCCGACTTTTCTTTATATAATAGTATCAAAATAAGGTTTTATTTATTTAAATATATTCAATTGATATAATATAATTATATAAATAAAAGCGGCTAATCAACAAAAAACCGTTAGAAAAGGAATTTTTATGAATTTTAAAGAATTTATTAATAGTCAGATAATCGAAATAACAGCTGCAAAGCTATTTGAAAAGGGTTTGGCGATTAAGCGAGATTTTGCTAATGCTGCTTTGACAAATACCAATCCTATGTTATCGACTTTTATTCCTAGTGAAGTTGATATTGATTTATTTTTAGGAGAAATTAATAGTGATCTTGGAGTAATTCGCGACACTGATGAGTTATTGACGTATTTAAAATTAAATAGTGTTGACTCATCAAAACTATTTTCCGATGGTGCAAACTTTTTAGCAGGAATAATGAGTCAAGGTGCAGGTACTAATGGAATGACTAAATCAATCTTAAAGCTTCAATTTGGTTCAGAATTTAAAATTCAAGCTCAGCAGATTGAAAAAATTCAATCAATTATTCCCAAACTGGGAGATCAAGAAAATTTAGCAACACTTGATCTTGAAGATGTTAATTACCTGTTGAGCAGCTTACTAACAGAAGATTTAGAGCAGTTAAGAGTCTTTTTAACTAATAACCCTAATGATGCTGAAAAAGTATCTCCAAATTTTACAACAATTCAAACAGCCAAAGGCTGAGATATTAAAATGCACGCTGCTGAGACCATTAAAGAATATTTTACAGAATTTAAAGAGCCAAATTTTTTAGGTGATTTTGGTAATTTAACGGGGGGTTTGGAATCTTTAAAAGATTCAAATTTCAAGCAAGATGTTGAAAAATATGTATCAATAACTAACACTGTTAATAGTTTGGTAGTTTTAGTATCAATGTGTAAGAAAATTTATGAAAAAATTGAAGAAGCTGCTAATTAATTAGCAGCTTCTTTATTAAAAATTTCACTTAAGTACTTTAAACCTTTGTCTGTAATCATACGTCCTCTTAAAGTTCGTAAAACAAATTGCTCTCTTATTAGTACTGGCTCAATATTTTGAATAATTGTCGCAATTGGCGCATCTAATATTTGAGCCAATGATTCAATTCCTAATGTTTTATGCTCTTTCAGAATTTTCAAATATTCGACATCATTGTTGGTTAACCCTTGGCTGTATATGCCCATTTGTTTAAAAATAGTTTTTAAACTGACAATATTTGTACAATTAACATGCTTAGTTATTATGTAGTCTTTTATTCGATTAACTAAATTAATTGCGATTCTTGGAGTATTTCGACAATAACTAGCAATAAATTCACAGCTGGATGTGCTTAACTGTAAGTCGATGCGATTAGATGCATTTTTGATAATTTGAGACATTTCTGATAACGAATAATCCATAATTTGAAAGTGAATAGGAAACCGGTTCAACAATGGATATGATAATTTATAGATTTCAGTTGTTGCACAAATAATTGTAAATTCAGGTAACGATACATTTATAATTTTAGAATTATAATCTTTTCCAATGACAAGGTTCATTTTATTATCTTCTAAAACAGGGTATAAAATTTCTAGGATTTCTTTAGATATCGCATGCACTTCGTCAATAAACAAAATGTCGCTTGGTTTAAGAGCACTTAAAACAGCAATTAGATCACTTGGCTTTTGAATACTTGGTCCATTTAAAATATGTAATTTTGATTTCATAACTTTTGAAATTAGGAACGCCAGAGATGTTTTTCCCATTCCACTAGAACCGTGTATCAACAAATGATCCAGAGTCTTATTTTGTTGCCTCGCAGATTCAACATATATTTTTAAATTTGATATAATTTGAGATTGTCCCAAAAACTCGTTTCAAGAGTTGGGTCTAAAATTATTGTTGACCAATATTTAAAACAGCCTTTTCTACCATTTTTTCAAAAGTTAATGAATCATCTAATTTTCGCAAAACTTGGTATATTTCTTTAGATTTGAATCCTAATTTTTGTAATGAAACTAATAACTTCTCCTTTTTATTAGTTAATTTAAAATTAAAATACTGTTTCTGCAGAATTTCGATGATTAACTTGGCCGTAAAATTTCCGATGCCTTTAATTATCATAATTTTATCAAGATCTCCATTTTGGATAATATCCAAAAGATCTAATACTTCATATGTTTCTAAAAGCTGAAGAGCTGTCTTATAGCCGACAGTTTTAATCTTGATAAGATTTTTAAATAAACCATAAATTTCATAGTTTACAAACCCAAATTCTAGATCCTCAAACTCAGTTTTATATGTTGCAGTATATAATTTAATTTCAGTGTTGATAATCAAAAATGGCCTTTCTTTTTCAAGAATGAAAAAGTTTTCTCCATAAGAATTAACTTCGATTGTAACCTGGTTATATTGAACTATCTTAACTGTGCCAATTATATAATTTCTCATAACACCTCCCAATAAGTATTAGAAGAAAATAAAAAAATGAACCCTTTATTAATGGTTCATTTAACAGTCGTGAATCTTAGTAAAATTATTTAAATTTACGGTTTTGCTTTTGTTTGTAAATTCGTTTTTCTTTTTTACTTAAGTGGTATTCACGTTTTCTTGCTTCAGCTTTATTAACTGATGCTACCTTTTGAAAACGTTTTAACGCTTTTTCAATTGGTTCTCCTTCGTGTACGATAACACTTGCCATATGTATTCAACTCCAATTCAATATAATAATACCCTAATTTAAGACAAATTTGCAAATTTATTTACAAGATTTCTAATAAAAAACATCATTTTTTTAAATTAAGGTTTTGCAAGTAGCTAATTTTATTTTTCTTTATAAAGACTGTTAAAAATTCCCATTGTTTCTTCTTCAATTTCATCTTCTAAAATTGTATTGTCCTCTAAAGGAATTGTTCCATACTTATTTTCAAAGTTTGCCAGAAATTCAATTGCTTCCTGAGTATTTGCTTCTGTAATATCTTCAAATTTTATTAATGTATCATCATTATCAGCAATTAAAGTGTTTAGAATTTCTTCGTCATCCAAAGCTTCAATAATCGTTCTTGTAAGCTCTTCTTCACTATCGTAGTCTTGATCAAGATAATTAGTCAATGTCTTTTCGTCAACATGATTTTCATCTTTAAAAATATCATTAATTGTTTTAGCAATTTCAGCAGGAGTTACGCGACTTAAATTTTCATTATTTGATAACACGTAATCAGTACTGCTAATTGTGGAATTTGTATAATTTTTACTGATAAATGTTTTTAAGTCTTCTACCTCTTCAAAGTTAATTGATTCCAAATCTAAATCATCAATTCCCATTGTTCGAGTATCTTCATGTTGATTAAAAACTAATTCGGCATCTAAACTGTGAGTACTATTGTCCAAAGTTTGATCCAAATCTTCTCCAAAAGTTGAGTTTAAAACTTCGTCTAAAGTTAAATGATTTTCATCATCATCAACACCATAATCGTTATTTATAGTAATCTCATCAATAATTGTTTCTAATCTAGTTTCATTAATTATTGATTGAGTATTGTCAACATTTTTAAGTGCTTGATCAAAAATTTCTTTACGAGCGCTAAAATCTAAAGTTTTTTCATAATCAACTTCCTCAGCTAAAAGCTTAATATATTCTACCGTTTTATCAGCTTGAACCACAAAAGTTTCATCTTTTTCTTCACTTCTAGTAATTTCTATATCAGTCAAATTATTAGCATCATTTTCCAGTTTTTTAGCTTCTTCACGTTCACGTTGCTGGCGAGCCAATGTTGCATAACGATCAATTCGTTGCTGCTCACGACGACGCTCTTCAATTTGTAGACGCTGTTTTTCAAAGTCTGGTCGCCCTCTTTGTGCACGAGCATGTTCACGTTCTTTTTGGCGTTCTAGTAGCTCCAAACGCTCAACAAAGTTATCAAAAGCATCTTTCAAACTTTTATTATTATCATGTAACCATATCAAATACATTACAAATTTCTTAGCTTCTAAAAGTGTCGCATCATCAAAATGATAAAACTCCTTAGCCATAATTGACATTACAGAATCGGCATCCAAATTAAGATTAACAACATAATCTTGAATTTTGTTCAGCATTTTTGTGTCCATATGATCTCTGATCTTTATTTTCATAACAACCTCTTCTTAATAATTTGTAATAATTATAACCTATTCAAAAATAACAATTTTCAAAATCAATAAAAAAAGTGCTAAAAGCACCTTTTTTAATATTTTTTAATTAATAATCCTATTTAATTGCTTCTCTAGCTTTAGCAATTGTTGTTGATAATGTAGCACATGATTGGTTAAACAAGTTTTGTTCATTTTCTGTTAAATTTCATTCAATAATTGCTTCTCAACCATTTTGACCTATTATTGCAGGAACTCCAGTAAATAAGTCCTTATTTCCATACTCACCATTTAATTTGGCTCCAACCATTAAAGTTGTACGCTCATTTCTTAAAACTGCTTTAACAATTTTTGCTAAACATACTCCAATTCCGTAAAATGTAGCACGTTTTAATTCAATAATTTTGTAAGCCATATGAACAGCTTCTTCTCTAATTTGATCTAAATCGGCTTGAGTAATTGTTCCATCAGCTATATATTTGCTGATTGGTTGTCCCATAACTGAGGCATGTGATCAAACAGCAACTGATGAATCTCCATGTTCTCCAGCTAAGAAAGCATCAACTGATTCTGCTCCAACATTCAATTTATCAGCTAATAATCTTCTTAAACGAGCTGAATCTAAAGTAGTTCCTGATCCGATAACTTTGTGTTGATCAAATCCTGTAACTTCTTGGTATACCAATGTTAAAACGTCAACTGGATTTGAAGCTATAACCGTAATTCCTTTAAATCCTGATTTTTTAACTTCTTCGGCAATTGATTTCATGATTACAGCATTTCCAGCAACCATTTCTAATCTAGTTTCCCCTTCTTTTTGTGGACGTCCAGCAGTTATAACGATTACATCTGCGTCTCCACAATCAGAGTAATCTCCAGCTTTAATTGATGTAAATGGCACTGGTAAAACAGCCATTGTATCAGCTAAGTCAAGCGCATTTCCTTGGGCTGCTTGAGGGAAAGCATCGATTAATACATAGTCTGATGCAATTCCTTGGTTGATTGCTGAATACATAAATGATGTTCCAACAGCTCCAGCTCCAATTAAAACAACTTTATTTGATGTCTTTTTCATATTTTTCTCTCCTTAAATTATAATTCTATATGATTATATCACTATGCCCTTTAGTTTTTATCTCTTAAAATTTGGACATCCACATTTTTTAGAGCAAAAATGAAGTATTATTTTTTTATTTTAGGTGAGAGCAAAAAAAGTACTGAAGCTTGTTCTGGTGATGTCTATTTTGTAGATTAGATTTATATTTTAAAAAAATTCTGCATCAAGACAATGCAGAATTCATTATTTATTTACCATTTTTTTCTTTTTAAAGGTATAAAAATTATAGACTATTTCATGGGTCAATTAAGTAAAGATTTCCTGTTTCAAATCTTCTTGAAGTTATGTAAACTCCAAAATTTGATCCCGATAATTCAGGTCGTGAAATATAGTCATCAATAAACCCCTGAACACCACTACCTGGATAATTTGATTGAATATTTCCCACAGCCAAATCTAAAATTAAATGTCTTTCACTTTCAGATGCACCAATGTACTGAGAAAAGAGCATTGTGAAAACATTATCAAACATATCTCTTATTGAAAGATTTACCGCACAAAGTGATGAAGCAATCATATGCATCATGGCATGATTAAATTTGATTCCTATATACGGATTATGTGCACCTGTGTTAAAATTTGCAGTTGAAATTGCTTTGCTTCCGCCAGCTGGTGGTAGTTGTCTGCTATTTACCTCTTTAATCAAATCATCATAATTGTTATTTATCTCATTGAGACCTTTGTTATCAAACATAATAAAATAATCACCATATTTTATTTCTACACCGTATCTCGTATTTTTTGGCATCACTGCTAATATATCATAATCTACAGCTAACTGTATCATATCTGTTGTATAGCTTATTTTGTAATCTATTTTAAGTCTGATCATGTTTCAACCACCAACATTAAATTCTTCATGTTTAAAAAATGTTGGACTATTTTGGATTGCAGTTGATGAAAAAATATCATTACCTCATTGTATTAACATTTCATCTCCCATACCTGATTTATACCTAGCAGTTGCATCAGGTAAAGCAAAAAACGGAAAATCTCTTTTTAGTTTATTGATATCATTTTCATATCTTTGGTATTTTGGTATTCCCACTGAAGAACGTCTCCCAGTATCATTGACATTTCCATTTCAATAGATTGTTTCTCCTCATGGACCATTAATTGTTGATTCAATTGAATCTGTAGGAAATCTTTTTCACGAATCAAAGATTCCAAACTTAATGTTTTCTACATAATTTCCAAATACATTTATTTGAACCTCAATGTAAATTCCAGAAATTTCTTTGTTTGCATATTCTAGTGTTTGAGACATAAATGTCTTAGTAATAGTTTGTTTCATTAATGAATTTGTTTCATTTTTGAAGCCAGGAATTGTTCCCTCTAATAATTTATAAATATTGGCATACGTATATAATCCATTACCTCGATTTTTTCACATGTCATAATGAGCGTTAACCACCCACTCATCAATATAAGTTGTTCCAACAGAATTGTAAGTAGTTCGATTATTAGTAAATTTTGAAACATCTTTTGCACTACAAGTGCTTAAATGTTCACCATTCAAAGAACATGAATTTTTTGAAACACCACTTTTAAAACCCAATAAATTATCATTTTTTAGCTTCGGAGCATAACTAACTACTGAAGCAGAAGACGTTGCTGTTAAACTTATAGTTCCAAGTATTGTAAGTATTTTTTTCATAATTTTTTCTCCATATTTTTAATTTTTTAACTTAAGTATTTTTTAAATTAAAAAATTTATATTTGATATATTATGATTTATGCACGTTACTTTTTACAAAATAATTTTAACATAACAATTCTTTTACTTTCATTATGAGAGCATTTATTAGTTATTTTATTAACTTTTTTGAAGATCCTGTAATCGCAATTGAGCTAATTTCAAATCAACTTTTTCCTTGTTAATTCAGTACAACAACCCTCCCATACTAATTCCCCCTACAAAGTTTCCCAAAATCGCTGGAATAATATTTAATCCGAAAAAGTATCATGCTAATTGTGAGTTTATTTTGACGTTCTCAAATGTTTGCAAGTTATTAATGATGACAACCTCAATTTCTCATCAATTAGCCATTAACAATCAAATCATTAGAAATAAGTTAGCGACACTATGCTGTAATCCTGAAATCACAAACATAAAAATTATAATACTTAGCAAAATAATTAAGGCAAGTTTGTCTTTAGTTGATCTTGAAACTGGAACACTTTGTTGAACTAAAAAGTTACAAATTACAGCTGAAAAAAAGCAATATGTAAAAGTTTTCAATAATGTTGAAGATGATAACTTATCGATGTTTTTACCCATCATTGAAATTAATTCGGCTCCAGTTCCATCCATTTTTCCTAAAGCGAATTCAAATATGAATTGTGAGAGTTTTTGATCATTCATTGCCCCAGCCGCAAATCATAAAAGCATAAAAATGAATTGACCTAAAAAATTACCCAAATAAATTCCCCCTAATCCAATAAGATAAGGTTTTATTCCCAAATTCTTTTTTAACATTGGAATAGTTGAGAACATGTAAGCAGTTAAAAAACCACCTCCAATAAAAACAATAAAAATAATTGCTGCTGGAAAGATTGCCGCAAAGATTATCTTACGAACTGATGCATTCGGTACTTGATAAGCACCATAAAAGCAACCTATGTAAGCTAATGCTACGAAAATTCCAGCAGCAATTCCTAAAAGTAGATGTTTAGTTAGTTTTTGATTTAACATATCAATAGATACTGCAAACCCCTCAACAATACCTTGTTGAGCAATTGACATTGGTTTATCTAGTAAAGAGTAATCTAACTTAGATAAACTTTCAATTTCAGCATCTATGCTTAATTTATTTTTAATTACTGGCATATAAATATACCTCCCTGGCAAGTTCCAAATTTTATTTGGAACCCCCATGATAATTATTAACCCATTTAAAGCAATTATATTGCGAATAAAAAATCTTATGCTAAATCGAAAACCAGAATAATAAATAAATACATATTTTTTACATTGAAACAGAGCTTTGAAGTAAAATTAAATAATCTTAAATTTTAAATTAGTCAATACTGAAATATTATTATTTTTAAAAATTATTTGTTGCTCTTCAGAATTTAATTTAAATTTATAAACTAAATCTCTGATTTCGCCAAACTTTTTAATTACTAATGTCTGCAAATTCAAATCATCAAACTTATAATCCCCACTTTCAAGAGTTACAACTATACTTCCGTCTTTTACAAAAATTAAAGTTTCTGTAAGAGGACATTCAATATTGTAAACTCGCTCTCCAAAATAAAATTCGCTTTTATCAAAAAAATTTCTTCATATTCCTTTTGGGAAGTATACTTGACGAGAAGTTGTATTGGCCGTTAAAATTGGAGCAACCATAATGGTATCACCCAAATAAAATTGGTCATCAATTTTTTGTGCAATTGCATCATTTTGATTTTCCAATACCAAAGGTCGCATAATTGGTACGCCAGTTTTTGCTGCCAAGGCTTCAAAAATTTTATAATGTGGTAGCAGTTGTTTTTTTAATTTTGCAGTTTTTATTGCAATATCTAAAACCTGATTTGAAAAATATCATGGTTCATTTTTTCCAATACTATGATAACGACTAAAAGGAGTTAACATTCCAATTTGAATTCAACGAATGAATAGGTCATCTGTAAAGTCATTTGTTTTTTTAAAGCCACCAATATCAGTTCCTCAAATTATTTCTCCTGCCAATCCTAAAGATAAGCCAGCATTTAAATGATTTTTAAGTTCTCGAAAATTGCTAATGCTATCTCCAGATCATTTTCCAGGAAATTTTTGAGTTCCAATATATCCCGGACGACATAATATCATTGTGTTACCTATTCCAAAGTATTCTTCACTTGCCTCAAAACAACATTTAGCATATAAATAAGCGTAATATTGCCGAAATTCTTTTCCTGTAAAGCCATTATACATTAAAGCATCTTCTGGCAAACCATCTCCATAATCAGGTTTAAGATAACGTAATCCTAATTTAAACAATTTTTTTAGTTCTTCTTTATATCATTGAAAGGCTTGCGGATTAGTAAAATCAATTAAATGGTTGTTTTCTTGATATGTTTCAGTTCCTGTTCAAGGATGAGCAAACTGGTTGGAAGTTGTTTTTACTAGGAAATTATTTTTTAATAAAAACTTTCAATTGTCAGAGTTATCGTTTTGAATATAAGGATTAATTCAAAAACACATTTTTAAATTTTTATCTTTAACTTTTGTAAACATTAAGTTGAAATTTCCAAAAGCATCAGTATTATACTCGAAATTACAACTTTTAGTAAAACGATTTTTTAATCATTTAGGATCTAAAGTAATAACGTCTACCGGAAAACTACATTGGCGCGCATTTGCAATTTCTTTGGCCAATTCATTATAATTATGAAAGTATAAACGATTTAATCAGATTCCATAGGCACTGTCTGGAATTGCCTTAATTTTTCCCGTTAACTCAGTATATTGATAAATCATTTCCTTAATATTATCACCAGTAAAAAAATAGAGATCTAAATACTCATCATCTGTTAAAAAAGATAAAGCATCAGTTGTTGGAGAACCTATCTCGAAAGTTGTTTTGTTACCAGTGTTTAATAATACACCTCAATTTTTTGTTGAGTATAGTAATGGCAAGCCATTATATGCTAAGTCATGATTTGCCACAACTGAATTGTCAGTATTATAAATAACACTCTCTACACCGTTTTTAACTAAAGGACGAAATTTTTCACCAAGGCCGTATAATTTTTCGTCATTTTCTATTCAAAATGACATAAAGGGTTGACGATAGTTGGCTTCTTGAATCTTAAACCCTAGTCCAGGATTTATATGATCAGCTAAAAACTCATAACCACTACGATCATTTGTTTGAAATTTGGGTTGATTTTTTTTATCCAATAAAGTAATTTTAAAGGGATTTTTGGTCACTATTAAAGTTTCACTTTGTGGAGTGTAGATTTTAATTTTGTCATCATAAATCTGATAGTTCAATGGCACTTTCTGAACTTTGCTATTCAAATACTCATTAAATGTTGGCGGTCTTTTTTTCGAACTATATTTAATATTAATAACTCCAATATCAAGTAGACTTACCTCTAAAGTCGCCTTTTGGAAATTCGATAATGTCACTTCAATGTGCAATACCTGATTTTTTTCTCAAAGATCTGATACATGTTTGGCGACACAATATTCATAATTGTGATCAAAAATTCTTTGTTTTATTGGAAAACTATGGTTCATCATTTCTGGTTTAAGATTTCGTGTTCAACTCATTACTGTGCCTCTCCAAATCTATTTTTGCTAAAATTTTATGCTTGTATAAATCACTTTTTCCGCCATAAATAACTTGATATGAATTGTTCTTTTGAACAATTGCGACTGCTCCAGTTTCGTTTTTAAATTCTTCTTGTGAAGCAACCCTATCTGGATTCTTGACAATAACTCTTAATCTAGACATGCAAGCATCGACTTCCAAAATATTATAAACCCCACCCAATAAAACAATAATCTTGTCAATGACATTTTCGTCTTTAAAAACTTTTTTTGGCTGATTGCTTGGTGCATTATTTGTTGCCGAATTTGACTCAAAACCAGGAACTGAAGGTTTAAATATTTTAGTGATGTATTTAAATATGACAAAATATAGACCACCAAAAATAATACTTGTTAATGAAAATCACAATCCATCAAATCATAAGTTAGCTCTAAATCCAGCTGATGGCAGTGATGTAGGTCCTGTAATCCCAAAGTACTTAATAATTGTTTCGATACCCCCAAAAGCATGAATTCGCATTGGAATAAAATCAACTAATCCAAATGCAATTCCTGTTAAAAAAGCATGTATTACATATAAAAAAGGAGCTGTGAATATAAAGATAAATTCAATTGGCTCAGTTACTCCTGTTAAAGCACAAGCCAATGCACCTGAAACATAAATCGATTTATTGCGATCACGATGTGACTTTGGAATAGCATATAGCATTCCAAAACCAGCTCCGACCAAGCTTCCAGTTGAAGTAATCATTTGACCCGCCTTAAAACGAACAGGTTCAAAAGAGTCAAGCACAATGTTGTACATATCTTGAGTACTTAAATCAATTTGATGTATTTTGGCAAACTGTTCTCAGTTTCCTTTGACGTGTCCCAATGCAGTTATTCATGTAAAGTACATTTTTTCTTGTCCTTCTGCTGATAAATCTGATACCTTGCCTGAATATGTTCTAAAAAATTCGGCAACTTGCCCTGCTGATACTTTATTACCAAAGCCTGAATTTTTTAAAGTCTCAGCAAATTGATCTGCTGATAAATAGTCAAGGTTTCCTCCAAAAGAAGTATAATTCATTGGAATTGTAATCATATGATGCAATCCAAATGGTAGTAATAATCTTTCTAAAAGGCCATATAAAAATGGCATTGCAAAAGGTAGTTTATTATTTGTTGCAATTTGCTTACCAATTTGATTAATTCCCACTTGAACTGCCGGTCATAAAACTGTCAAGACACATGAAATTGGTAATACTATTATAAATACCATAAATGGAACAAATCTAGGTCCATTAAAAAATGCCAGACTGTTTGGTAGTTTATTAAAAGTATAAAATTTGTTAAAGATTGAAGCACCAATGAAACCCATAATAATTCCACCTAAAGCGTCAAAACGTAATGCTTTAACTCCAGATTGATTAATAAAGAAATCATCAATTGGCATTCACTTACCGCACATAATATAGTTCATAAACAAGGCAATTTGCTTACCAGATGAATCAATTTCTGTTTTTGTTATAAAGATAGTTGAACCGACTGCTAATAAAACAAAATAGGCAAGGCCACCAGCAAAGGCTCCTCCAGCTTGATTTTTAGATCAAGAACCACCAATTGCAATCGCAAATAGTAAGCCCATGTGAGTGAATGGTATTCATCCAATAGTTTCAATAATTTCACCTATTTTTAAAAAAACTGCCGAAGTTTTTTCGATTTGCCCCAAACCTAAAGGTCCAATAATTTTTCCTAAAGTAATTAAAAGACCAGCAGCTGGTAAAACAGCAATCATTGTTAAAATAGCTTTTGCAAATTTAGACAAAAACTCATGCACTTTGGAGTTTTTGCCTTTTTTAAAAACTGCACTTAGTTTTTGACTTTTGGTCTTAAAAAAACCAATGTGATTTGTTTGCGTTTTCTTCATGTTTTTCCTTTCCGATATTTAATATCAAAAAAATTCTACATCTTATAAAATGGATCATATTCTTGTATATACAAGTTTGAAAAACAAAAAAAGTGTTTAAAACACTTCTTTACTATTTAGATCAAATTGATCTGGTACATATTTTTCAATAGAACATTGAATTACTTCATTATAATCATTTATTAGCACCGAATATCGACAAGGAACATATTCAATTGGTTTAATACCCAAAATTTTTGAGTCAATATCATTTGCTTTTAATAAAATTATTTTTGTATAGCTCTTAGCTAAAACTTGTCGTTTCTCTAAAAAAACTAAAACGCTATTTTTAATTTCTTGATAATCTAATGTGCCAACAATTTTTGTATTAATCCAGACAATAGAATATTTGTGTATATTATTTTTAATATAGCGCAGCTTGATAAGCGATTTAAAATCATTTTTGCAAGTTAAAAAATTGCCAACAAAATATTTGTCAAGTTCAATATCTTTTTTTAATATTTGAGATGTTGTAGACTGATGTTTAATGCTAAAAGGTATTAAACGTTTTCAAAGAATTTTTGAATTTACAAAATAGCCTTTTCCTTTCACTGAATAAATAATATTTTGACTTTCTAAAGCTTTGAGAGCGCCCCTAATTGTTTGTCTTGTTGTATAGTACTTTTTAGCATATGCCTGTTCGCTTAATAACTGTGAACCTGCCTGTTTGCTTTTAACTTCAAGTAAAATTAAATTAAAAATTTCTTTGCTAAGTGTCATTTAATACTCCTAATCAATAGTTTTTATCAATTCTAAAAATATTTTTTATTCACGATCTATTTTTAATATACTGGCATATAAATATAACTCCCTGGCAAGTTCCAAATATTATTTGCAACTCTTATGATAATTATTAATCCTTTTAGCAAAGATATGTTATAAATAAAAAAACAAATATTGAATTTAAGAACAAAAGAATAGTGTTTCATTACCTAATCAGTTATGCATAGATTTTTATTACGATTAATAGCTAAATATATTATTAATAAAAATAGATTAACAATAAAAGATACAAATAAAGTTATTCCAAACATAATTGCCAAAACGTTTACATCATGCAAATCAATTTTGTTAATAAAATTTAGCGCAATAAAAGGTAAGTAAGCAATAATATTAGTTAGAATAGTTTGAATGAATAAAATTCAATTTGCTCCTTTTGCATTAAAGTATGCTGATATAGATTGAGAAAGTGCATAAAATATATAAAAACATATTACCTTTGAAAAAATTGCTCAACTTTGATTAGATAAACTCAAATTAGAGTTTGATAAAAAATATGTGAACGGCTTATATAAAGGAATAAAAATTAACATGCTTATTGCAATTGCCAAAAATGATAAAACCTGAAATTGAATGATAATTATGATTTCCTGCTTTTGATTTTTTTGCTGTATTGTTGAAATAATTGATTTGTTAATATAACCCAAAACGTTGGGCAACAATAATATTCAACTTCATATAACTTGATTTGACAGTCAATATGCTGCTGAACCATTTGCCAAATTCATATTTTTAGCCATCATGATTAAATAAAAAATATTACTTGTGCAAGAGAATAAGAAACTCGCTAATAAGTTAGAAAAAAAAGTTCTGTTAAAACTACTGTTTTTAAAACTAAATATCATTCTATTTGAAATTCAAAATTCTCTAAATCCAAATTCATCTGCAACAAATAGCATTGAAATTATCAGCAACAAAATTGCTCCAACTAATGAACTTGTTCCCAAACCTATATAATTATTTGTAAAAACATTAGCATTTGCAAAAAGCAAATCAAAAATAACTAATAAAAATACTTTTCCAACAACTAAAAATCCTAGTTTTTTATATGCTTTCATGTTCAATAATACTATAATTGAAATTCCCAATAATATATTTGGTACTTTGGATCATAGTTGTAGTACAAAAAATGCTTTTTCCTGAACGTCTTTTTCAGGATTAATAACTTTAACAATGTCTGCAACAAAAAAAGAAAAGATAAAAATTAATAAAGCATAAACTATAAAAACTAATAAATAGACATCTTTAACTTTTTTAAGCTGACTTTTGTCTTTTTTATTAATTTTTCCAAATCATCAGTACAATGGAAAAACTACAGTTTCTTGTACTACTTCAAGCATAATATTCAAGTATTCTCACTGAGCATATGTATCAATACTCGCATTCATATATTTTGTAATTACTAAAGTTCTAATCAATAATCATATACTAGGCAATAATATATATAAAAATATTCAAAAAAAGTTTTTTCAATCATTTTTTTGAGTGACAAACAATTCTTTTGTTTGTGCTAATTTATTATTCAAATTCAGTTTCAACATATTTTCACTTTCTATAAACTCAAGTTTGTGTGTAACTCGCTCATTTAATTAAAAAAGCATTTTCTTTTTTAATCGTCTTTTTATAGGTGCGTATTAATAACAAAATTTCGCGTTTTAGTTTTTTAACATCTTCCAACTTGTATGAAAGAAAATTGCAAATCTTAATTATATAGTCTATATATAACAGATGATTTTTTTCTTCACTTCCAAAATTAACTCAAAGTCAACAAATATAAGCAATATCATAATATTTATTGCCAAGACAACAAGAATCTCAATCAATTATCATAATAGGATCGAAATTATTATCAAATATTACATTTAATGGACTCAAGTCTTTATGAATAATGACTTTATCATTTTCAAATTTTATTTCATGCATTGCTTTGACAATTTTGACAATTTTTAAAATGATTTTAATATCAATTGTTTCCACTTTTTCAAATGAAAGACCATTAATAAATTTGTATTTGTAATAATTCTCATCATAGTTTTCAACTTCTAAAACATATTTAAATTTTTTTTCTAGCAATATATTTGTTAAAAAAACAAAATCTAAAAATCTTTCATTTTTTTCTTTATAAATATAATCATTCTTAATGATTAGTTTTTTATTAGATTTACCATTAGTTTTAAAATCGCTTGTCAAGTTTTTCATAAAAAAATTATATCAATTTAAAAAGTGATATTTTCATTTTATTTAAAATATTTTGCATGTGAATGAAAAAATATACTAAATTTTTAAATACAAGTTCAGTAATGTTAGTTAATGATATTAGTTGGAAAAATAATAAATCATTATTATGTTTGCTTAATATTTCTTGTAAGTCAAAAAGTTTAAAGACACGGAAATAATTATTTCCGTGTCTTTAATATATTTGTTATTTAATTTTGGATTTAGTTTTAGAATATTAAAGGACAAATAATAGCTAAGATACTCATTTTGCTAATTTTAATTAATACTTACTATTTGTTATTCCTACATTGCATTCGTATTTTAATTTTTAAATCTATTTCATACTTTTGATTAAGCTAATAGTCAAATTTATTTTTTAGTATTTTAAAACCCTTTTTTAGAGTACTTTTCATTAATTTTTAGTCAATTATCTGTCTTATAAAAAAATATAATGAAAAGTACTATAAGCAAATAAAATATGTTGACTATATATATTCATCAATGATGTATAGAAAAGAAACTTAAATTTTGAGGTATTGAAAAAAAGAAATTTAAAGTTGGAATGAGCATTAAAATATAGCTAATTGATTTTAATTGTGGAAATATGCTGTAAAATCAAAATCATACTCAAAAAATAAATATAAAAAACAATATTGTATACTGTTGTGGCAAGGAATTTTTGCCAACTCTGAAACTAAGTCAGATGATTAAAGCAAGCAATTAAAATGAAAATATTGGAATTGCAAAAAAATAGGATAAATAAAATAAGGCTTTTGTATAAAGGGTTTCATTTATTTTAATATTTCCTGTATTACATAGAATTATAAAAAAAGCTAAGGATATAATTGAGGAAATAAGAATAAAAATTGTTCAGTAAATTATGTTTCCAAAAAAATATTGCTGTTTTGTAATGTTATTAACGAATAAGTTCTTTAAAAATCCATTTTTAAAATCTTTGCGCATCTTTTTTGCGATATAAATTAGTAAACCACTAATTATCGATACTTTTATAAGAATACCATTATTAACAAAAAGATTATTTGATATATTTCCAGTACCAAATATTTGAGAAATTGGTGCAATCGTCATTAACGGTATAAGTATTCCAAAAAAAATAATTGTAGTAGTTGCTTTTGTCAAAGAACTAATAGAAATTTTAAAATTTCTATAAAATATTAAAATAATTTGTCTCATTAAAATTCTTTCTCCTTAATAATTTCCTTTAAATAATTTATCTTTTCAAATAAAATATTTTTTTTACTTTCAAAAGAACCTGTCAATTTAAAATTTTGCTTAATTTTTCCTTTTTCAAAATAAACGACTTTGTTACAAAAGCTTGCTACATCTTCTATTTCATGAGAAATAATAATAACAGTTTTATTCATTTTAATGATTTCCGAAATTACGTTTCTGATTCTAGATTTTCATACTAAATCAATTCCTGTCATAACTTCATCTAAAATTAAAATTGAAAATGGCTTAATTAGCGCAACAATAAATCTAAATCGTTGCTTTTGGCTAAAACTTAATTCACTAAAAAGCTTAAATCTAGATTCCAATAATTCAAAATCAAATAAGAGATCTGTAATGTTTATTTCACTATTATTTATTCTTTTAAAAAATAAAAGTGTTTCTTCAATAGCTATTTCATCAAAAAAACTATCTTGAAAAACAGCAGAAATTATTGGTTCTTCTCCAATAAAATTTATTTGCCCCTTTTGTGGTCTTAAGTTTCCAATGATAATATCAATTAAAGTTGTTTTTCCAGATCCATTTTCACCTAAAAATGCTACAACATCACCATCATCAATTTTTAAACTTTGAATGTCCAATTCTAAATTACTTATTTTAGGATTAATACTGTATTTTAAATTTTCTATTATAATCATGCTTTTTTATACTTTCATATTATTAACTATAAATAAGTTATTCTTTAAGTACATTGAATGAAAAAACAGTTTATATTTTTCAATTATTTTGAAAAAGAAAATATATATGGCCTATAAACATTATATACTTGCCCCTAAAACCGTTTTCTAAGTTTAAGATGCCTATACATAAAATTTAAAACCATATATATTAACAATTTTATTTTATCTAAAAAGTATTAATTTGTAATATCTTTTTTTAATCATTGATCAAGTTCTTCTTGTTCTTTAAGTTTTTTGTTTAACTCTTCATCTAGAAAAGGATTCTTAGAACCAACTTTTTTAAAATCGTTTTCTTCATCAATTTTCAATTTTTTTTCTTGTTTCATTTCTGTTTTAGATAACAATTTTTCAGCGTCACTTTGCTGACTAATAATTTTTCTAATTTTAGATTTCTTAATTTCTTGAGATTCCAAGTATTCTTTTTGATATAAAAAGATTTGTTCATTAATTCTAGATAATGACTCAAAAATTGCTCCACTAATCATTGTTATAAAGACTAATGGATAAATTACATAAAATGTAATCATTCCTGAATTTGCAGTTACTGTTAATTCAACAATTACTAAAATTGTTGCTAATAAAGCACTCAAGCAATATGAGGCAAATGAAATTCATAACTTGATTTTGTCTCTTTGTTTATAAATATACTCAGATTTATTTTTTAGAATATTACGAAGAAAAATATATATTGTTAAAGCAGTAATTCCAATAACTAGTAAAATAACACTTGCAGTTATTACCGTTGCTTGTTGATTAAAAATCGTTCTTCATAGTTGCACAAAGACAATTAGAGGGGCTGTTAACACCAAAATTGATGCAATTGTTGCAATGTATTTTACAAATGTATATGTTTTAACATTCATTAGTTCTTATATCCTACGCTTCCTTCAATAATTGTCATTGCGACATTTAAATTTTCATCCAAAACAACAATATCTGCTAATTTGTTAAGAGTCAAACTTCCTGTTGATTCAAAAATTCCTAACTGTTTGGCAATGTTAATTGATGTCATTTTAATTAGTTGTGTCATTGGGATTTGACATACTTGCTGATAAGTTCGAACATTATGATCAAAAGTTGCCCCAGCTCCGGCTAAAACTCCAGTTTCTTTTAAAGCAACTGTCATATTTTGTTTAATAACTTTTAATTCTCCCAATCTATATTCACCATCAGGTAATCCTTTGGCATTCATAGCATCAGTTATAATACAGATGTTATCAGGTCCTTTATGATCATAAATCATTTTTAAAGTATCAGGATGAATATGAATTCCATCTGATATAACTTCAACTAATACATCATGATGATTTAAGGCAGCTGTTGCTAATCCTGGTCGGCGTTGATCAACTCCACTCATGGCATTAAATAAATGAGTAATATGACGAGCTCCTAAATTATAATCTTTTTCAAATTCATATGCTTCCATATTTGAATGTCCAATTGAAGGAACAATTTGATTTTCTATTAAGAAACTAGTATAACTGCCATCTTGAAGTTCTCCAGCATATGTAACCATTTTCAAATTATTATTTGATAGATCAATTAGTTTTTGAGTAATTTCAATGTTTGGTTTAATTAATAATGTTACTTCATGAGCCCCTTTACGGTCTGGTGATATAAAAGGTCCTTCCATGTGTGCGCCTAAACATTTAGCACCAACCTGATTTTTTGTACTCATAAAAGTCCCAAACTCCTGATAATATTTTTCATTATTGGTTTGACTATTAGTAACTGAAGCTTGCAAATATTTCGTAATTCCTTCTTTAGCAACATTAATGGCAAAGGTTTCAAAGCGATTTTCGTCTCCTGTTTCAAAATCAACACCATATCCCCCATGAACATGACAATCAATAAAACCGGGCAAAACTCATTTACCTTCAACATCAATTCCTTCTTTAACTGTTGTACCTTCTTCAATAGCTGCAATCTTTTTATTTTCGACTATAAGATAGCCATTTTCAATAATCTTATCTTCTAAAACAATTTTTGCGTTTTTAATAATCATATTAATTACCTTCTTAATGTATTTTATTTAATAATTATAATCCTTAATTAGAATTTCTCAAAATCACTTGTTTTAAAGTAGTTTTTCGTTGAGGCGGTAAGCGTTTTGCTGCTTTTAAAAATAAACTTTTGCTTCCAACAATAAACAATTCGTCTTTTGCTCGAGTAACAGCTGTATATAAAATTTTCTTATTAAGGAAAAACGCAGTTTTACCATTTTCAATCGTTAAAATAACTTTCTTATATTCACTACCTTGAGTTTTATGAACACTACATGCATAAGATAATGATACGTCATTAAAATTACTTGATTCTAAAACTGCTTGGCTGTTTGAAAAGTCTACAAAGGCATTTTCAAATTTATCGCCTTTAAAATTAATTGTTTCGATAATTCCAATGTCTCCATTGGCAAGATCTAATTGTGAATCATTTTTTAAAAACATAATTTTATCTTTTAAAGTATAACGAAAACGCCCACGATCATATACTTTACTTTGATCTAAAATATTGTCATTATATTCAGCTTGAATAACATTATTTAAATTTTCAATTCCCAATTTACCAGCATAAACTGGTGCAATAATTTGTAAATTTAGTGGTGATTGTTCAAGTTCTATTTTTTCAGAACTAAAAATAGTTTTAACTTGTTCTAAGCCAGTATCAGCATCTTCAGTAAAGCGGCAATTAACATTAGTTAAATTTGAAAAATCAAGGTAATCTAAATTGCTTTCTTGAATGGTATATGCCAAATCAATAATTCCATTACCGCCTTTTTGACGATGGATGCTTTTTAAGATCATTACTGGAAATTTTTGGACTTGAATAATATCTTCAAACATATTTCCAAATCCAACTGATGCTAATTGGTTTACGTCCCCGACTAAAACAATTTTTTTAGCGCTTCCAATTGACTGAATAAATTGTGAAAATAAACGATTTTCAATCATTGAACATTCATCAACAATAATCAAATTATGATGTAATGGGTTATTAGCATCAATATCAAAGTCATCATTGGAATTTGCACATAATAAACGGTGTAGGGTTGTTGCTGGTAGTTCTCATGAACTTTCTCTAATTCTTGAAGCTGCTCGACCAGTTGGCGCCGCAATAGCAATACTTGGCTCATTATAAAGCATATTAAAAAGCTTCACCATTCCACGAATTACAGTTGTTTTCCCAGTTCCAGGTCCTCCAGTTAAAATAAATAATTTATTATGAGCAAACATTCTTAATGCTTGACGTTGTTCTTCATCGTATTTAAAGCTATCATCTTTAGAACTACGTGCAATACTTTTTTCGACTTCATCAATTAGTAATTCTAAACGTTCTTCAGAAACTAGTTTTTGAGTTTCATTAATTTCAATCAATTTCTTTGCAATAATTTGTTCATCATTATAGCTCTCATAAGTATAAATACGTTGTTCTGTTAAAATTAAAAGATCGTGTTCTTTAGCATATAAGATTCCTTGAATTACAGTAGATTCATCTTCAATATTTAAAGTTTTAAAAATCTTTGTAAATAAAGCTGTCTTATCAGTATAAGTATCTCCAGTTTGCATTAAAATATCAGTTGCTAATTTTTGTGCTCAATAAGCAATTCGCTCACGACCAAATTCTTCTTGACCAAAATGCAGTGCAATCTTATCAACATCTTCAAAACTACGCAAACGACGACGAGTTGCAAAAGCATAAAAATGATTCTTGAAAATTGATTCAATTTCTTCATCAGAATCAGTATGTTTTTTCATTTGATTTAAAATATCAATTTTTAAATCATTTTCAAAAAAGATTTCAGTTAAACGCTCACTGTCTTGAATTGCGATCATTTGTTGACGAATAATATATGCTTGTTTTGAATCCAAACCTGGAATTTGAAATAACTCATCATAGTTTTCCTTAATTTTACGAATAACATTAATTTTGTAGTACTCGCAAATAGTTTCAGCTGCTCTTTTTCCAACTCCAGGAAACAATGGTGATGATAAATATTTAATGGTTTGTTCTAAAGAGTTTGTTTCCCCAATTTTATATGATTCAACAGCAAAAGTTTTTCCAAACTTAACATGACTTTCAAACTTTCCTTTAATCTCATAAAGAACTTTATTGCGCATTAACCCAATATTACCTTTAATTTTTATTTGTAATTTGCGATTTTCTTCGCTGCTAAAAATAGCGATTCCTCATCCATCAGCATTTGAATATAAAGTTTTAAAGATATATCCGCGTAGTGTTTTTAGTTCATCCATAAATACCTGCTTTGTTATATTTTAACAAATAAGAGTCAATAACTATAGTTAAAATATTAATTCCTAAATAATAGTTAAAAATTAAAATAATAATTTAGTTAGATTTGGTTATTTTAAATGTAATTTAAACAAACTTTTTGATTTTAAAATTTGTTATGACTTTACTTTTTCGTAATTGTTAGACTTCTGAAAACATTTGATAAACTAAAATTCATAATATTAATGACAAATATATTTATTGAAAAATATTATTAAGTAGACCAATTATGATAAACTTTGATAATTAAGAAATAAGTAATAGATTAAATATTAAAATTGAAAAATACCATTTGAAATGGTATTTTTCAATTTTATTTTAATATTTTTTACTCTGTAATTATTTAATTACTCGACTCTTATTTCCATTTCGTTTTGAAATATTCGGTAGAGATGAGGTTTCACTTCTAGAGTTAGACAAGTTATTAGATAAAGGTTTTGTATTACTTAAAGTATTAGTAGAGTGAGTCTTTGTTTTATAATTAGCAATGCTCGTAAAATTCATATTAAGATCTTTTTCCAAAGCAGCAGCCACTATTTTTTTTAACTCTTTCATTTTTATCGGTCCATTGTTAGTTACAGAAGGTTTTATTTTAAATTCGCCTCTTCGATTATCCCGTATTGAATTTTGAATTTCTATTTTTAGGTCATTTAAAATAGATTCATTATTTCAAATGTGTTCTTCGCCTTTCAATAAAATAATATTATCAGATATTATATTCTCAGTTTTAGAATAAAAATATTGCTTTTCTTTTGTATAAGAACTAGCAGAAATACAAATGATAATAAAACTAAATATGACTATTACAGTAGTTAATAATATAGCTCAACTTGGCATTTTTTTCTCCCTCTATCCTTTTAATTAGTACTTTTCAAATATTCCATAATTTCTTCCTTAATAGAATCTAAAAAACTTTCTTTAATATATGAATTTTTGTTTCATCACTGTGTAGATAATATTCGTTTAAATTTTCATCCTCTATTTTCCAAAAATATTTGACGTTCTATATCTCTTTGTCTTTGATATTCAGAAGAATGAAAAGCCCATCCATCACATTCTATGGCCAATATATATTTGTTAAATCTTTCATCGTAAATAGCCTGGTCAATTTTAAATCCTGAACATTCTATCTGTGTTTTAAGAGATAATTCTGGTGGTAATATTTTGTTAACTGCATCATAAACTTCTTCTTCAAAATGAGAATCAAATTCAAGTTGATCAGTATCACTTTTAGCAACACTAGTTTGATTTTTTAACAATATTTGAACCTCATCAGAATAAAATCCTTCCGGTTTTTGCAATTTTTCACAATACTCCAAAAATTGTTTAAAATGAACTGCTCCAGTTGAGTCTGGATTTGCATTAATTAAATCAGAATTAATTGATTTAATAACATACATTTTTTCTTTTGCACGCGTAATTGCGACATTTAATCTACGTTCTCCACCTTCAGTATTGATAGGCCCAAAGTGATTTCGGAAACTTCCATTTTCGTCTCTTGCAAAACCAACAGAAAAAACTATTATATCCCTTTCATCCCCTTGAACGTTTTCAATATTTTTAATAAATAAATTTTCACCATTTTCTTTCAACTTATAACTATTATAGATATCTACATTTTGACTAGCTAATATTTCTATTTTATCTTCAATGAGTTTTTGTTGTTCGGAATTAAAAGTAATTATACCAATACTTTTTTCACTGTTGTTTTTGACAATGTTTTTTACTAGTTTTATTACTTCATCAGCTTCTACAGCATTTAAACGATTTATTCTTTCTCCGCTTACGTTAATTACCTCAATAGGTTTTTTTTCAAATGTTGGATCGCTAACAACA
The DNA here is from genome assembly GCF_002843565.1 of Mesoplasma syrphidae. Classification (NCBI taxonomy): domain Bacteria; kingdom Bacillati; phylum Mycoplasmatota; class Mollicutes; order Entomoplasmatales; family Entomoplasmataceae; genus Mesoplasma; species Mesoplasma syrphidae. The sequence continues at coordinate 461,353 of NZ_CP025257.1, read as the reverse complement.
TTTAAATTTCCTTCATAATATTTATGATTTGAAAATTGAATCAATTCTTCAAATCTACTTCGATAATGAAAACTCAACATAAATTTACGATATTTACCTTTAGCAAAATCAATTAGACTTGTTTGATTTGAAAAGTTTACAATATCCTCTTCAAAATTTGTAATATCTTCACTTGTTTCATTTTCTATATTTGTTCGGGATTGAAAAAAACTAGAAGGTGCTAATTGTTTGTCATCTCCCGAAATTATATATTTTTTTGCTCTATACATTGCAGGTAAGCATTTTTCAGTGAATATTTGAGAAGCTTCATCAAATATACAATAATCAAACTCTTCTTTATCAATTGGCAATAATCTATGATTAGAAATTGATTCTGGAGAAGCAATAATAATTGGAAACATCGTCTCAATTATTGGATAGTAATTTTTAAATCATGTTGTAAGCCGAATATGATTTTTGACACTTTCAATATTTCTTCCCATCTTATTGAATAAGGCCGCCATACTTCTGTTAGTATTTGTTTCAATATCATTATATTCTTTGGTTTTAATAGTCTTAACAATATTATTAATATGTTGATTATAAATTCCATTCAAATCAGATTTAGCCTTATTTTTAAATAGTGTTTGCAGCCTATGATTTCAATTAGAATCAAAAAAATTCAAATCATCGCTATTTTTTTTCTCGAAATAATTAACAAAAATTTGTTTAATTGTTAAGTCATTTAATTTTAAGTTGCTTTCTAAAAGAATTTCAATTAACTTCATTAATTTGTGTATATTTTCAATTTCATGTTTATATGAAAAGGCTTTTATCTTTTGTTCATATTCTTTAAATTCGCTTGAATTTAAAAATAGTTTATATTTTTTAATTTTAAATAATGATACTTTTGTACTAATTTTATTATAACCTTTTTTATTGAAAATAAATTTTGGCATACTAGTATTTTGAGTTATAATAGAATTTCAAAAATTTTTATAAGAATAAGATACATTGAATAAATTTTCTATGTTTTTTAAATCTTTTCAAAAACTACTTTTAGTAATAACATTTAAATCAGTTTCTATTTCAAAAAACAAATTATTTTCGTACTTAACAGAGTTATTGTTTGTATCTTGAGAAATATCTCTCAAAAACCTAATATATTTTTTTCCTTCATCAGTATTCATTAGATTTTTATATTTTTTAACATTATTAAAAATATCGATAATTTGTTCATCATAATCGTCAAAGTCAACTTCTAAATATTCATCATTTTGTATAAGTCTTTGAATTTTGTAGTATAAATTTGCTACTTTTTGATGTACATCTTTTGCTTTTTCGTTATTGTGAAGCATAAGAGTAAATTCGTTTAATTTTTTTAGCTTATCGTACACTACTGTAGATGCTACTTTCTTTTCAGTAATGAAAAGAGCCTTGTTATCTTTATATAAAATATTTGCGATTAAGTTAACTATTGTTTGCGATTTCCCAGTTCCAGGAGGTCCAAAAATAAAACTAGACTCTTTTAAGGAATTTAGTACCGCAGATTTTTGAGAATAATCCAAAACAGAAATAGTCTTAATATCTTTTTCGGTTACTTCTTTAGCTTTAATCAATGAATCATATTCTTCTGCTGCAAGTTTTTCAAAAAAATCAATGTCATTTTCAATTATTTCATAAGCCGCTAAAATATTACTTGCTGCTAAGTCATATAAGCCAATTGCTGTAATTGGAATAGGATAAGCATACAAGCCTACCTTTTTAGAATTTAAAAATTTTGATACCTCTTCATTTTTAGAAGAAGAACTAATATCCTCATATTCATTATTAAATATTTTGCTTATTTCATTGTATTCATTAATTAACTTGATCCCTGCTTGATTAAGTAATTTTGCAATATTTTTTTCAGAAAGTTCCTTGCTTTTAAAATCCTCAGAGTTATATTCATAAAAATTTCATTTAATTGAGTTTTTTTGAGCCAATAAATTCATTAAAGCATTGTTAAAGATTACTTCATTTTCTATTTTTAAAGAAAACTCTTTAAGATTTTCTTTTTCAACTATTATTTTTTGTAAAAATAAAGGAGCTCTAAAATAATCTTTATCATTTTTTGAAAGCATACCTTCAATAAAATATTTACCAATAAAAAAGCAATCTTGATTTCGTTCAGAAATTAATAATTTATTTTTTGAAATAATTGTTTTTAATTCTTTTACATAACTATTTATTTTAGCAAACTCTTTAGAATTTGGTTCTGATGTTACAAGTCTAAAATCTATTTTTATTATATTTTCATCTATAGAGTTTTTAAGAGTTTTTTCATCAACAAGAATTTTGAATTTTTGAAATTTAAATAAATTAATCGTACTTGATCTTTTTATAAAACTATTATAATAAATGCTTCCACGTCTATTTGTTGATAATAATCTAGTTTTGAATTCTTTTATTAATGTTTTACTTTCCATACCTATTCCCTTTTGTAATTTTTTGAATATAAAATATATTATAGTAATAAAAAAATCAAATTTTAATTACCATTCATAATAATTTTTTATTTTATCAAATATTTTGTCGGATATTTTAATATTTCTATTTTTAATTATTATTTTGTTTTTAAAGTTTAATTGTTCTTTTCAATAAAAATGTTAGCAAAATTTCCCGTCGATACAAAGTTAGCAGCATTTATTGTTCAAATTAAGCCAGGTGTAAGTAAAATACTTCCCAATATATGTTGATTGCCGATAAAATTGCTATTCACATTAATTTTTTGTTGTGAATTGTAGAACATCCTAAATGAGATACAGATGATGAACTTCCAAAAGTATTAAAACTTAGGTTTGAATTATTGGCGTGATGCACAACTCCACTTCCTCCAAATGTTGCTTTACTTGTTTGGTAAGGTTTAACCGCATAATTTGTAACATTCATTTTAGTATTCGTATCTGGTCTATTACTTTAAACTATGAATAAAAATATTTATTTTTATTCATCAAATAAATCATCAAAATTTAACTGTATTTTATCTATGTCTTCCGTTTTTGGTTTTTTAGTTTTAGTTGTTTTCGGAGTTGTTACATTTCCTAAAATTGATGAAATATCACCCAACAAATCTGATAAATCAGTTCCTTTAATTTCAGCAGCTTTTTCTTTGCCTTGTTCTTTAATAGTTTTAGTTACAACTACCTTATCAGTTACTTTACCTTTATTTGCATCATGTTTAGCTCTAATTTCAGCTTTAGAAACATATTCTTCACCTTCATTTGAATTATTTGTAGATTCAGGTGGTAGATCACCATTTGTAACTTGATAGGCTTTTTCTAAATTGGCAGCAACGATTTGATCAATTCCAGTATCAGCTGTTGTTGAAGCTAAATCCAAGAATTTTGCTTTTGCCACACTAATTTGGTTGTACTCATCATTTTGATCAAGAATTTTGATTGTATCAGTTGCATTCACACTAAATCCATATGAAATATACTCAACGCCACGTTTACGTTCAGGGAATAATCTTGCTCCACGTTTTGGACGAATATAAATTGGAACTTCAGCTTGAGCAACTTTTTTCATACTATCTTTATCAGTAATAAACATAATTGCATCATCATTTTCTAAAGGTTTTCCTGAAACAATCACATCATCTTTAAGATTTGATGCTTTAACCCCTTTGGAGTTAGTTCCTTGAACTGGGATATCTTCAATGTGATAACGAACCCCAAATCCATTACGAGTTATAATTGCACATGTACGAGTTTTTGATGTTACAAGTGAAGCTGAAACAATTTGATCATTATCACTTAATTTCATACATTTAAATGCTCTAGTAAAGATTTTTGTTTCCAAATCAACAATTGGAGTTCTTTTGATCATTCCCAATTTTGTTGTCAATAAAATTTGTTGGGTTGCTTGTTCAAAGTTTTTAATAACAAACGCAGAAACAATTTCTTCATTTCCATCCATTGTAGCAACAGTATTAATATGCACACCCATATCTTTTCATTTACTCATTGGTAATTTATATAACGGAATTGAATAGTATGTTCCAACATTAGAAATTAATAATAAATGTTCTAAGTTAGATACTTTTGTTGATGTTATTCATAAGTCATTTGGCTTACGACCAAAAGTTGCTAAATCATTTTTAGCAACAATCGCATTATCAACAGCTTTCAAATATCCATCTTTAGAAACTCATAAAGTAAATTCTTTTTCAACTAAAGTATCTTTAAATTCAACTTCAAGGCTTTCTACAATATCAGTCATTTCACTACGACGAGGAATGGCAAAGTTTTTCTTAACTTCTTTTAAACGCGAAATAATTTCAGTATCTAGAACTTCTTCGCTATTTAAAATTTCATCTAAATGTTTAATTAAAGTTTCTAGTGAAGCTTTTTCTTCATGAAGTTTAACAATATCTGTTGAAGTTAAACGGTGTAAACGCATATCAACAATCGCAGTTGCTTGAGGTTGAGAAAAATCAAATTGATCAACTAAATTACTAATCGCATCACTACGGTTAGTTGAAGCTCTAATAGCAACAATAATTTGATCTAAAATTGACATTGCTTTAATTAATCCTAAAACCAATTCTAAACGAGTTTTAGCTTTATTAACATCAAATTGAGTACGACGAGTAAACACTTCTTTATAGTGAACAATATATGCTTTGATAATTTCAATAATTCCTAATTGTTGAGGTTGTTTGTCAACAATTACAACATTGTTGTAATTAAATGAAATTGATAATGGAGTATTTTTAAATAAAAACTTACGAACAGTTTCAACGTTTGCTTTATCGCTTAAGTCAATAGCAATTCGTAATCCAGTTCTATCAGTTTCATCACGAATCTCTTGAATTCCTAAACCAGGATTATTATCAATTACTTCTCCGATTTTACGAACAAGATCTTGTTTGACAACTTCATAGGGAATTTCATCAATAATGATATTTCCATTTTCTTCGTGTCATTTTGAATTAATAATTACTTTTCCTTTACCAGTTGCAAAAGCATCGCGAACTCCTTCACGACCTTGAACAACTCCTCCAGTTGGAAAATCAGGTCCTTTAACAATTTCTAAAATTGAATCAAGACGAGTGTTAGGAGTTTTAATTAAACGAATTGTTGCATCAATTATTTCTCCTAAGTTATGGGGAGGCATATTTGTAGCATATCCTGCAGCAATTCCAGTAGCTCCATTTGTTAAGATATTTGGAAAGTAACTTGGCAGAACTGTTGGTTCTTTTTCTGAATCATCAAAGTTTGGAGCAAACATTACGGTATTCTTTTCCAAATCTTCTAACATTAAATTTGAAATTTTTGCCAAACGAGTTTCAGTATAACGCATCGCAGCAGCGCTATCTCCATCAATTGATCCATTGTTTCCTTGCATATCAATTAAAGGCATTCCCAATTTTCAAGTTTGACTCATTCTTACCATTGCATCATAAATTGAAGTATCACCATGAGGGTGATACTTACCAATAACTTCTCCAACAATACGAGCAGATTTTTTATATGCTTTATCAGAGGTTAAGTTTAAATCTCCCATTGCGTATAAGATTCGACGTTGAACAGGTTTTAAACCATCACGAACATCAGGAAGAGCACGTTCTTGAATAATATATTTGGCATAACGTCCAAAACGATCACCCATTAGATCTTCTAATGGGTAAACGACTATTCCTTTTTCATTTTCAACATTACTGTTGTCAATTGTTTTTTTAGCCATTTGGTACTCTCCTATTCTTCTATTTTCACAGTTGGTTCAGCTTCAATGATAATATCCGCTGCTTTATCTTCTAAAGTAAACTTAACGTTATCTTGAATTCACTCTTTACGTTTTTCAGCATCATCACCCATTAAAGTTCTAAAAGCTTTTTCAGCTGCTAACGCATCATCAATTGTTACTAAAATTAATTTTCGTTTGTCAGGATCCATTGTTGTTTCTCACAATTGGTCAGCATTCATTTCTCCTAATCCTTTATAACGTTGAATTTCAAATTTCTTTTTTGAATTTCGTGAATATTCTGCTAATTCGTCTTCGTCTCATAAGTATATAAATGAATGATCTGAAAAAGTTAATTTATATAATGGTGGTAACGCAATAAAAATATGTTTATTAACAATTAAATCTTTCATATATCTAAAGAAGAATGTTAATAATAATGTTTGAATATGAGCTCCATCAGTATCAGCATCCGTCATGATGATAACTTTTCCGTAGTTAATATCAGCAATTTCAAAATCAGATCCAATACCAGCTCCAATAGCTGTAATGATCGTATTAATTTCTTCATTTTTCATTAGATCAGCAATTTTGGCTTTCTCAGAGTTAATAACTTTTCCACGTAATGGTAGAATCGCTTGAAAGGTACGATCTCTTCCAGATTTAGCGCTTCCCCCAGCTGAATCTCCTTCGACAAGATATAACTCGTTAATAGCCTTTTTACGGCCTTGAGCAGGAGTTAATTTACCAAGCATTGAACGCCCTTGTTTTTTTCCTTTAGTATCACGAATTGCTTGACGAGCTTTTCGAGCTTCTTCACGAGCACGACGAGCTAACAGTGCTTTTTCTACAATTTTAGTTGCAGGAACTTTATTTTCAGTTAATCAAAAGTTAAAAAAGTTGTAAGTAATTTGCTCAACTGCTGCTTTAGCATCGGGAGTTCCTAATTTTCCTTTAGTTTGACCTTCATATTCAATTAAGTCTTCAGGAATTTTAACAGTTACAATAGCAATTAATCCTTCACGAAGATCATTTGAATCTAAACGAGCTTCTTTTTCTTTTAAAATTTTAGTATTTTTAGCATAATCGTTAATTGCTCGTGCCAAACCTGCTTTAAATCCAGTAATGTGAGTTCCACCATCACTTGTTTTAACATTATTTGCGAATCCTAAAACGGTTTCATTGTAATCTTCAGTATACTGTAAACAAATTTCAGCTTCAATACGACGAACATCTCCTTTAACAGTCACAGGATCAGTAATTTTTTTAAAGTCTTCTCCTAATTCACGAACAAACTCTTGCAAACCATTTTCATAGTTATATTCAACGTGCTTATCAGTTGTTTCATCTTTTAAAGTAATTTGCAATCCAGAATTTAAAAGAGCTGATTCTTTCAAACGTTCAGCAATTGTTGTAAAACTAAATTTAGTTGTAGTAAAAATTGAATCATCGGGTAAAAAATTAACTGTTGTTCCAGTTTTATAAGTATTTCCAGTTTGCACAAGTGGTTTTGCTAACTTTCCTCCATCTTTAAATTCAATTTCATTTATTTGTTTATCACGATGGATAGTAACTTTGAATTTTTTAGATAAAGCATTAACAACTGAGGACCCAACTCCGTGAAGTCCTCCAGATGTTTTATATCCACTTCCACCAAATTTTCCTCCAGCATGAAGCACAGAAAAAATCACCTCAGGAGTAGGTTTACCAGTCGCATGCATTCCAATTGGAACTCCACGGCCATTATCTGAAACAGTTACTGATCCGTTCTTTTCAAGTACAACATTAATTTCTGTAGCATATCCAGCTAATGCCTCATCAATTGAGTTATCAACAATTTCTCAAACCAAGTGATGTAAACCACGTCCATCTGTTGAACCAATGTACATTCCTGGACGTTTTCGAACTGCTTCTAAACCTTCAAGAACCTGAATGGCACTTTCATCATAGCTATTTTTAGTATTTGCCATATTAGTCTCCTTTTCATAACAAAATATCAAAGTCTTAAACTTTGTCTATTTATAAATTATAAATGTAAATAAATAAAATGTGAAAAAGTTTTCCACTTTTCCACATTATTATGTTTTTTTATAAGCATATATATGATTTGTTTTTGGAAAGTGAACTGCGTAACAAACTTCGTTTTTTCAAGAGGCAATTAAATTAGAGTTTTTATTAACAAATTTAATTTCTAATGAATATACTAGTATAGTTATTTTATTTGCATTTATTTGATAAAGATCTATCTTTCTATCACCAAAATAAAAATTTTTGCTTTCAATATCCATAGTCGAGAAACTATATTCCGCACTTCCAGCAGCAAATAAATTTATTTCTTGGTTTTCTTCAAACACTGTTCTGTACGCTTTTTCATCCAAATCTGGACGCATCAGTATTAAATTTACATTTGTATTAATTGCATTTTTGGCATAAGCATTTCATAGACTTTTATCTATATTAACTTTGTCTAAAAAAGATTCAAAGCTTTCTCCCATATATAACTCAAATTCGCTTATATTATTAAACTCCTTCAAACCATGCTTAATATTTCCAAACTTTAACGGTATGGCTTCTTTTTTTAGTTTTTGAAGCATATTTTTTTCGAACTCGTTGCTCCTTAATTTAACCTTAGTTTGTGAAAATCATGATTTCAAGTATCCTTTAGACATTTTTGGAGAAACTCCTTTTCTTGTTAAATTCATTTGCAGTTTTCTATCGCCTAATCTGAAATGTATATTTTTAATTCATTCTTCAATTGAACCATATTCACCATTTTCAAGTCTTCCGAGTTCATCTCACATTTCTTCTTCCAGTTGCCTCAAAATTTCAAAACGACTTTTTAACTTGTCTGATAAGAATATTTTAATATATTCAATTGTTTGTCTTCTATAACCAAATCATCTTCCTCTTTGAAGCAGCGTATCAACATTTGCCTGTTTGGCTTCCCTAGACATGTAAACAGTTGTCAAATTTTTAAATGTCACTCCTCTTTCTATCATTGCAGCACCTATATATATGGTCAAAGGGTCATCATGTATTTGAGAATTTTTTTTATAGTTTTGATTAATAATTGATATTTCTATCCCTGGTAAAGATTCTGTAACAAGTTTAATAAGTTCTTTATCTAGTTTATTGCTAATATTTGCTTTTCTATTTAGTACTTTTTCAAAACCCAAATTTATAAAGTTCATATATCCTTTTTTAAATTCAATTGAGTCAGATCTTTTTTTAGAATAATCCATTTGCAATTGAATAATATTTTGAATGTTAGATTTAATATTTTCGTGAACTATTTTTTTTTCTGAATTATGAATCAACATTTCTGATGCATTTATTTTTAAATCAATACACTTAAGAGCTGCAGAAATTAGAAATGTTGAAACTGCTTTTCTTATAGATAGATTTTGATTAAACCTTACATCATGTTCTTTTCCCAAAATCATATCTTTCTCAGGAATAATTATAATATTATTACTTTCTTCACTGTGAAAAGCATCTAATCCAGTGTAATTTTCATCTGGTATTATTCTTTTAATAAACTTAGGTAAAAATATATCTTTTTCATCAATAAAAAGATTTGCATAAGGAGTCGCTGTCACAGTTATAAAAGAATAATTTCTAATTAATTCTCTTATATGACTTATTTCACTATTTCATTTAGTTGCATTTTTATTTTCATAAAAAGCATTGGCATTTAAAGTTCCTTGGTCTCCTTCATCATCAATTATTAAAAACTTTTTATTTACCAAATTTTCGTTCTTTTTCAATAATGTTTGTATTCGATCGAAACTAACATTTTCTTTCATAGCGATAATAACAATTTTAGTTCCATTATTTATTCATTTAAGAACGTCATCATTTTCTTTATCATTTTTAATAACTTTTACAAGTGGTTTCAGATCTCTTTTTAGAATATCTTGCTTGCTAAATAATTCAGAAATTCGATCACAATTTTGATTATACAATTTATTTTCTTTTCCAGCAAAAACAAGTGCAATGTCATAACCATTATCAAATGAGGTTGATATTAAAGCTAAAAAATTTGCAGTTTTACCAGATTGAACTTTTCCAACTAAAAGTCCCGTTTTATTATTTGGTTTTTGATCTTCTCCCATCATTTCTTTTAAAGTATCTTTACTATTTTTTATCATCATTTCAGCTTTACTTTTAGATAAAAACGGTTCTTTACTGTAAACATTTATAAAATTAGTTTCAAATATATTATTGTTGCTCATACTATTTATATCCCTTCAAAAACTTATTCATTTGCAAATTAATTGATTCTATTCCTAAATCATTTTTTATTGCAAAAATCATAGATGTAGCATATGCAGACACAAACTGCTTAATAAATTTTAAAAAATGTTGATCAGAAGAAAATGGTTTAATAAATTCATGATCTATATACAAAATAAAAGAATACTTATCATCATTATTTATCAAAATATCAATTCAATTTGTGGGTTCTTTTTTATTTGATATTAAATAATTAATATTTGTCACTTCTCCAGTTAAATAATCTTCAAAAACAATTTCAATGTGCTCTAAAATATCATTACTTTTTTGATAAGAATCTAGTTCAATGTCATTAATAGTTATTTCTGTTTCTGTATTTATTGAATTTTTGAAACTTTCTTTGATTTCTTTGTTTACGTCCTTTTTATATTTTTTATCTTTAAAAATTTCAATATTCACTGGTTCTTTTTTTCTTATTTCATGAGCTATTTTTTTAATTTTTCTGGCATCCGTTTTGTTAATCAAAAAATCTATAAAAGCATCCTCAAGACCATTATTTCATGAAAAACCGTCTTTAGCTTGGTTTACCGGAAAATTATCCATATTAATTTCCCCTATAATTCTAATATCCTCAAAAGAACCCGACTGCCCACTAATTTCCTTAACTTTATATCCACTATAAGGTTTTCCACCAGTTATTACTCTGCCTCTACGCAAAAGGGCAAAACCGTTTCATTTTCTTGATGATATTTCCAATGCTCCAATTCATCCAAAAACTTTATATTTTGTTCCTTCAAAATCTATATAATCATCAAACGTAGTCTTTACTTCATAATCAGCATTTTGCGGGTTATTTTTCTCTCCCTCCTTGATAACGTATATTTTTTTATTTTCCCATTGAATAGAAGGAATGTTTATATACGCATCTGAAGTTTTCCCGTATTTGTTTCCATTAAAATCGTATCAGCATCCATCGCTTTTTTTATACTCCGCAAGAATTATTTCAATACTGCCGGTCTCCAAATCGTTTCTATATATGCTTGATAACAAATCAATCAGATTTTGTTTTTGAATTTTGCTTTTGGGAACGTTTGACATATTTTTAAGGAAAATAGTTGTTCCATGATTTAATTCAGAAACCTCTTTTGTTTCAACCCTTAAAGTATTAGCTTCTTCTCGTTCTAAATCATCAACATTCAAAACTATTTTATATTGCTCATTGCTTGTTAAAGAAGAAGACGTTATTCTTAGTTCATTAGCAAATCAAACTCCTGCCGTTTTTAAACCCATTCCAAATTCATTTCTTCCGCTTCTATCTTTTGGAATATCATTTAATCTTATTGCTCTTTGAAAATCATCAAAATTCATTCCATATGCATTGTCTTTTATTTGTAAAAAAGAATCTTCAGGTTTTCCCATATTACCATAAAGAACATATATTTTAAGTTTGTATGTTTGATTTTTAAGTTTATAAATATTTTCTAACTCATCTTTATGATCAAAATAAGAACTGGTAGAGTTATCTATAAATTCGGCAATAGCGGTCTCAAGTTGATAAGACATTCTTTTAAATGCTTTATAAATCGAAGTTTTAGGACTTATATCTATTTCTTTTTTTTCCATTGTAATTCCATTTCTATTATTTCTTAGTTAGTTTAATTATCTTTTAAAGTCTCTTTATAATTTTTCAAAATCATATCCAAGTTTGTTTCAGGATAATATTTTTGAAATGTACTATTTACTTTTACCCTATAAATTCTACTAATAAGTTTTTTTCTATTTTCCTCATTTGACATATGAATTTCTCTGTGACATTTAGGACACAAAGAAACCAAATTGTAATAATGATCAAGAGTATTTTCATAATACTTTTGAACCTTCTTATTATAGGGAATAAAATGATGAACTTCAAAATATTCAATAAGCGTATTATCTTTTTTAAAAGTCTTTTTAATATTGCACAGCTCACATTTTTGATTTTTTATCAAATAAAAGTTTGCTAAACTCTTATTTCTTTTTAATTTACATATTGTAACAAAATTCTGTGCATCATTAAAATTAAACTTAACCGGTTGTTCAAATTCATAATTAAAATCATCTTTATTACTTTTTAATTCATTTAAAAAATCATCGTCATCTATCAAATTAACAAGTGCTGTCTCAGTTGCATTTCTAAATTCTTTTTCAAAAAAAGTTTCAAATAAAATATCAAAATCCTTAGATATAAAATATTTTCTTACAAAAAAATTTGCATTTTTATTTTTTCTATTTGATATGTTAAGTCCGTAACTTATTAGTAACTTTTCTTTACTAAACGCAACTTCCTTTATTTTTTCTCAGTCATTAATTCAGTAAGAACTGTAACTTTGTTGCAATGTTTCTTTGAATGTTTTTTTATTAATATAACTAGTATAAAAATTTTTTATATCTTCACTAATAAAGAATAAATATTTAAACTTTTCTTCTTTATCACAAATTTTTAAATACCCAATAATAAATATTTTTGAATAATCTTGTGATATTTCCTTATTTTTGATGGAAATTTGAAATCGCTTTTTCGTATTTTCTTTTGTTCCGCTATTTTTTAAGGGAAGAAAAATAAAAAGTAAGGAATTATTTTTATACTTATTAAATCCTAATAGATTATTGTAATTGTCAGTCACAACAAAATCTTCATCAATTTTTTCTTTTATATTTGTTTTAATAGATGCAACAAAATTATCAGACACTAGTTGCATTATTTTAAATTTTGCATTATTTACTTCAATTTCTTCATTATTTCAAATAACTTTGTAGACTTTTTCTTTTATCATAATAGGTTCCTTTATATATAAATATTTTACAACAAAAAAAAGGTCTGTTTTAAAAACTAACCTTTTTTAATCAACTCAACTTGCAACTTTTGTAGCTACTAAATCAATTGCAACTTCGTTTCCCTCCTGATAAGGAATAATAACGTCAGCGAAATCAATACTTGGTCCCACAAAAAAATCATGCATTGGTTTAACCGTTTCAAGATACTGATTAATAACTTGGTCTGTTGTAAAGCCACGCTCTTCTATATCTCTTGTTAATCTTCTAATAAATCGAACATCATCCGGAGTTTTTATAAATAATTTAATATCTCCAAATTTTCTAATTTTATCAATATGTAAAGTGAATATTCCATCAATAATAATAACATCTGCTGGTTCTACACGAAATGTCTCTTTCATTCTCAAAGATGTAGTGAAATCGTACTTTGGAACTTCTATTGCCTGACGTTTTTTAAGTTCGACTAGTTGCTTCACCATTAGGTCTATATCCATAATATTTGGATGATCAAAATTCATTTTTTTTCTTTCTTGCAAAGTCATTTCTGGAAAATTTTTATAATAATTATCCATTGATAAATAAGTCACAGATTTGTCTTTCAATATTACATTCGCAATTCTTTTTGCAACAGTTGTTTTTCCTGAAGCAGAACCTCCAGCAATTAGTATAATTTGTACAGGTTTCATTGATATAATTCGCCTTTTCTATATTCATAATTTACTATAGTTTAAAATCTTCTAATATTCTTTCAATTATTTTTTCAATTACTTTCACATTGACCGCATTTCCAAATTGCTTGTTTGATATATGCTCAACATTTTTATTTTCATTATTTATAATATCATCAAATTTTAAAAATTTTTTATTGGGATTAGAAAAATTAAAATCCTGAAGTAACGCTGCTTCTTTTGATGAAAGATATCTTCACTTGTCAATATTTTTATCAAAAAATAAAGGCATTTGCACCATTGCTACGAGGGTTGGAAAATATTCTTTTTTTCTACATCTTATTCCTGATTGTCTAAGTTGTATAAAAGTCTCTGTTAACGTTCTTGGAGCATCTTTACCAGCTTGTCACTCAAACTTTCTTTCTCGTTTTGCTCAATTTTTAGTTTTGTGTTTTCTCATTCAAATATCAATAAAAGTTTTATTATTATCATATATATCTCACATATCAGTGTAATATTTTCTTCTTCATTCCGAAAAATTTTTAGTATAGTTTACTCTGTCTTTAATAGAAACATTAAAGGAATCTAATCAAATAACAGGCAAAGTTTTATTAGCAGGAAACTTAACGTTTTGTATAAATTCTTCTCAAGCTTTTAGCGCAACTAAAATTTTTATGTCTCTTTTATTATCCAGATATAAATTTTCATTTGGCTTTCCAGATTTTAGAAAAAAGTCTTCAATTGAATCCCTCTTTAAATTTATATTTTTTAAATCATTTGCAATTTGATCAATTTTTTCTTGCGCATTATTACCTTTTTTAACACCTACAATATAAACACGTTCTCTTTTTTGTAATGAACCAAAATTTACTGAGTTCAATATTAAAGGTCTAGAAGTAGTTAAATATCCCATTTCATTTATGGTCTTATTTATAGTTTCAAAAGTTTTTCCAAAATCATGTTTAACTAAATGTTTCACATTTTCTAATAAAAAAAAATCAGGTTTTTTTGCATCGATTATTCTCACAATATCAAAAAAAAGAGTTCCCTTAACTTGATCTTTAAATCCTTGTTTTTTACCAGCATTTGAAAATGCTTGGCATGGAAAACCACCAAAAAGGATATTAAAATTTTCGATGTCATTTTCATTTATTTCCCTAATATTTTTAATTTCAGCAATATCTCAATTATAATTTTTAGAATAAACTATTTTAGCAAAAGGATCAATTTCGGATGCTAAAATACATTTTAATTCTATTTCATTCGAATTAAATGAAAAATTTTCAGCTGCTAAGTGAAAACCACCAATTCCCGAAAATAAATCAATAAACTTTAATTTCTTTTTAATTATTTTATCCATGTTTTTCTCTTTCATTTTATTATTTTATCAAATTTTTATTTTTTAACATATTATTCTAAATTAAAAGTTTCAGAATAATTTCTAATAATCTTTTCTATATTTTCTTCAAAAAAATATTTTTTAAAAGTTTGATTTTTATTAAACTTTTCATAATAAAGTTTTTTAATCATTTCTTCTCTAACTTCTTTAATAGAAAAATGAATCTTTCGGTGACATTCTGGACATAAGGAAAGCAAATTAGCAAAGTTATCTAAATTATTCTTATATTGATTTTGAATCTTTATATTACAAGGTATAAAATGATGAACCTCAAAATACATTTGATCTTTTTCTTTAATAAAAGTTTCAGTTTTTAAACAAAACTCACATATTTTATTGTTTTTCAAATATTCATTAACAATTGTTTTATTCCTTATTCTTGTAAAAAAAACACGTGAAAAAACCATTTTGTCAAAATTAAAAATTTCAGGTTTTGAAAGAGCAGAATGACAACTTATTTTTTCTGAAAAATATAACTCATTTCCCGCTTGCTTCGTTAAATCATTATTATACTCTTCTTTATACATTAATTCATTATTTATATAATTTGTGATTTTATTTAAATCATTATCAAAAAGTATATATAAATAATAAATTCCTTCTCGCGAATAATAAATATCTTTTTCAACTCAAACAGGTTTATTTGTTAAATCATTTATATTATATTTATTTAGAAATTCTAAATACTGTTTTTTTGTTATCTGCACTTTTTTATCCGATTTCATTCCAGAACTAACAATATTCTTTCTTAAAATATCATATGCCAAAATATTAGAAAGTTTATTTATATAAGATCTAAGTTTTCGTTTTGTTCCTACATATTTTGCTATTTTACATAAAAAATCTATTAATAATTCCTTATTAGGAAAATTTTGAGTTCTTTCATTTTCAATATATAACGCACAAAGAAAAGCCATTTCTAATTCGGAAAAATTTCCCGCTTTTTTTTGCTGTTTATTAATAATTAATAAGTCTTTTTTATAATTTTTTAAACTTAGCAAAAAAGAATCTTCACTACTTAAATCATAATATTCAGAAAAACAAAAATTATTATGAGGTATATAAAAAAAACTTAAAAAAAGACTTAAATTTAAAATTGTTTCATCTATAGAGAAAAAAATATCATCTTTACTAATATTTTTATTTTTTTTATCATAAAAATAGATTTCATATTTAACTAAAGCAGCATCAACAAAATAAAAATTTATAATATTCATAGTCATTTTTCCATTTATAATTAAATTTTTTTCAAATCAGTATTTCATTTTTTCCTTTACTCTTGCTTTACGTTTCATTTATATTAATAAATAATATTCATGCTTGTTTGTTCTTAAAAATTTAAGACAGAAACATAACTGCAGCTTGTATACATATTTGTAACCACCTTTTTATTCCCTTCAAACATAAACCAAAACATTTGCAGGTTTCTTGCAGTAACAAATTCCACAATTATCTAACTCTTGTTTAACTTCGATATTTGCTTTAATTCAACGGTTGTAACTTTTTTTAATTCAACCCTTAACCATTCAGCCTTTTCTGTATGCAAATACTAATGTTTTGCCCTCGCTTAAAAGTCTATCAACTTTTTTACCATCCAAGTTTCTTAAATCTAAAAAATCTACTGTATTGTTAATATCTTTAGCCATAAAGTTACCGCCTTAATCTTGATATCTTTATTCTAACATATCAAAACTACTTATTTAGGCTTTCTAAACAGCGACTTTTCCTTTTATTCCCGGTCATGATTGATAGTTTTCTAATACAATATCTTCAAATTTAATTTCATAAATAGATTTATTTTTAATATTTATTTTACTCAAAGGTTTTGGTTCACGAGAAAGTTGTAGTTTGACTTGCTCAACGTGATTTAAATAAATATGAGCATCTCCAATTGTATGAATAAAATATCGAGGCTTTAAATCACATTCTTTAGCAATTAATTCTAGTAATAACGCATAACTAGCAATATTAAAAGGAATTCCTAAAAATAAATCACCACTGCGTTGATAAAGTTGTAGATCTAAAAAACCTTCTTCGCTGACATATAATTGAAATAATGAATGACATGGTGGCAATAACATATCTTCGACTTCAACTGGATTTCAAGCAGAAACTATATGGCGACGTGAATTGGGATTATTTTTTAATTGTGAAAGTAATTTGTTAAATTGATCAATTCCATTAAAGTTTCGTCATTGTTTTCCATAAACAGGTCCAAGATCTCCATAACGAAGGGCAAAAGTAGCATCACTTTTGATTTTTTCAATAAATTCTTCTAATGTTTCTCCTTTAAATGAATCAGATTTTTGATAGTTTGCATACGGTCACTCATTTCAAATATTAACACCATTATCAACAAGATATTTAATGTTAGTATCTCCTGATATAAATCACAAAATTTCATGAACAATCGCTTTAAAAAATACTTTTTTAGTAGTTACTACTGGAAAGCCCTGACGTAGATCATAACGAGCTTGCATTCCAAATTTTGATAGTGTTCCAGTTCCAGTTCGATCTTGACGAACTTCACCATGTTCTAAAACATCCTGAAGTAAATTTAAATATTGTTTCATAGATTCCTTTTCTTGACTATTATTATAGTTAGTCATTTAAATTTAATATTATAAATTTATTGTAAACTATATAGTCTCAAAATAAGTTTAAAAACAAGTGATTAAGTTTACTAAATTTTAGCTCTTTAAGCAAACAAAAAATAAACATATAATTGCTATTATATTTAAGACTGGTAATAAAATTATTACTATAAAATTTTTTTAAAATTCACTAAATTTTTAGTTACTTTGTAAATTTTTAAGTTATTGGCAAGATAAATACTTCACAAAACAATCATCATTGTAGAAAAAATTATTGTGTTTAGTAAGTGATCTTCAGTTTTTATGCCTAGAAAAACAATATAAATAATTAAATAAAATGTTATTCCCAATAAGAGAATTAAATTAACAGTAACAAATCAAACATAAGTTTCTTTATAATTAGAAGATTCCTTATCGCTTGCAGCTGAGTAATCAATTTCAAATATTAAATATAACGGACCCATAACAAAAATAATTCCTAATATAGATTGTAATATTAGCATCTGAACCTCCAATTAGCTTTAATAGAAATATTTTTACTCACATTTATTTTTATATAACCAAAAGATCGGTATTATTCCAACAATAGGGATAATACTGATAATTATAAAAGTTATACGCTTTTTTATAGAAAAAGAAGTCTGTTTATAACATAAAATTGTGTTACTCATCAAGATTGTTAAATTAAGCACGACTAAAAAAATATAAAAAGAAACGGTTAGAATAGTATCAATTTTTTTTGCTTTAAAAATTAATAAAAATAAGAGTGTAAAGCTTATCATTGAAATTCAAGAAAAAACATTGACAAATATGATATGTCAAAATACTTTTCTACGAACTTTAATTTCTAAATTATTGATTTTTTTGTGTTCAATACCATATAAAAGTGATATTGGTCAAATTACTCATATGCCAGTGAAAAATCAAATTATGATATCCATTTTAGTACCCATTTTTTCTTTCAATGCATACTAATTATATTTATTAGTAGGTTAGAATTAATTAAATACTAATTTTGTTTTTGAATAGAAAACCTATTCAAAAACAAAATATATTCTCATTAATGAAAATCTTAGGAGCCTAATCAAAAAAAAAAAAAAAATGGAGACAAAACTAACAAGTTTTGTCTCCATTTGCAAGATAAAATATTAGACATAGAAACGGTTGTTGACTTAACACTAAAGATCTTTAAAAAATACTACTTTGCAAGTAAAAAGATATTCCAAAAACTACAAATATAAATTTACATTCTTCTATTCTTCGCATTAATATTATCTATTTTTCGTTTATATTTTGTTTAAGCAAATTATAAGCAATATTAATTCGTTTCATTTCAATTTCAGCTTGATCAGAATGATTATTAT
This sequence comes from Mesoplasma syrphidae, assembly GCF_002843565.1. Classification (NCBI taxonomy): domain Bacteria; kingdom Bacillati; phylum Mycoplasmatota; class Mollicutes; order Entomoplasmatales; family Entomoplasmataceae; genus Mesoplasma; species Mesoplasma syrphidae. The sequence continues at coordinate 442,572 of NZ_CP025257.1, read as the reverse complement.
CTGGATGATATTTAATTGCCAATTCTCGATAAGCTTTTTTAATATCACTTTTAGTTGCATGAATAGACAATCCCAAAGTTTTTAAAGCAATTTCTTGATCCTCAAAATTAAAATTAAAAAGAACATTGTCATTTAGAAAGTCATCAAAACGTTTTTTCTTATTAAAGTTAGTCTCCTGGTTAAAATAATTTTTTAATGAATATTTTCCATAAATTCTTTTTAACAGTTCTTGAGTTTTAATTTCTGTTTTAGAACTAATAATTTTAAAAGCTTTCTCAACTACTAGTTGATGTTTTTTTAAAATTAATTCGTCTTCTAATACAAATGAATTTAAATACGTTTTTAAAATACTTGGAATGATTTTGTTACCCAATTGATTTTTTAAACTAACTAAAAATTCTTGATAAAGTTCAACTTGAATATCGTTTAAAAAATCTTCAAATGAACTATCAACTTCTAAATTAGATTTAGAATCTTCCAAAATAGCAAAACCATTATTAATGATTGTCTGTAAACGAGAATTAATCCCTACAAGCTCAATTTTAGCGTTATCAAAGACTTGAATACTGCAAATAGTCTTAATATAGCTCAGTGTATTATAAAACGAGCTTCCAGTATATGTTGTCAAATACTCTGTATACATATAATTCTCGATTTTTATACAAGGTTGATCTAAAACCACATTATTAGCAATTTGTTGTAAAACCTTATCGTTTCTAAGTTTGTTTTGATATTCAACTCATTTTTTTTCGTAGAGTGGTTTGTTAAAAATCATAATTTCAGTTACTAAATCATTTGATAAACTTTTTTCCATAAACACTCCTTTGATATTATTTTACTTTTTAAAATGAAAAAATGAGTTAAGAACTCATTTCTTTATTTTTATTGTTTTTCTTTGCACTTTAGTTTTTCAATATTTTTTATTTGAATAATGACTTCTTCAGCATATGAATCTGGATCAGTTGAATTACCATCAATTACCATAAATGGTGCCATCATTTTATATTTATGAAATCATTTATCATAAATTTCAGTCAAAGTTCTTCAAAAATCATATTCAGTATCGACTTCTGATTCACGTCCTCTTCCAAGAATTCTTTGAATAGCTACTTCTGCATCAACTTTTAAATACACTACCAAATCAAATCCTGAATTCTTATTATCATCTCTAAAAAGGTCTGGTAAAATACATGATTGAAAATAGTCTTTAAAAACTTTGTAATCAGTATCATTAATGCGTTGAAATTTATGATCAGCATCAGCGAAAATCATTGAATCTAACACACTTCGATCATAAATAACATTCTTTTCATTTTTATTTTTTGCAAATGATTTCATACGATCTGTTAACATTCACAAATCTAACTTATAATTCATTGCTTGTTGATCAATATTTTCTTCATCATAAGCTTCTTTAAAATATGGACATTCTAAAGATGTCTCTCAAAAGATTTTGTAATCTTGGGGCAATTTCTGCTGTAATTTTGTAATTAGTGTTGTTTTTCCAGCTCCAGTTGTTCCAAAAATTGCTACTCTCATTTATTCTCCGTCTTATTTTTAATAAAATAGTATCTTTTTTATGTAAAACATTCAATAATAAAATTATGATTATTATAAAATCTATTTTCAATTTCGAGTCATCATATCGTAGTGTGACTTTTGTTTTGTTAATTCAAAAACTTTTTCAAATAACTTTAAACTATTTTCAAGTGTCAAATCATCTGACACTCATTCAAAATCATCTGTGATAGAATGAGAACCATCATTCATGAACTTAAAAAAAGAATTAAGTGCCAGCTTTTCTTCTCCTTCAAACTTATCTATAATCTCATTTCGTATATTATAATTGCCTATGATTTTAAAGTAGTGTTCAATTATTCTTCTCATAATATTCATTGCAGTCATTGAAGAAATATTTTCTTGTCTTAGTTCATTTCATAACATTTCATAAGAACTAAATATAGAATTATTTTCTGTTGTATAAATTTTGCTAATGCCAGATTGTTTTTTAATTACTGAATAGCTAACATCTTTATATTTTAAAATATTCACAATTGAAATAACTTCTTTGTAAAAATAAAGATTATGTGTAAAAATAAATACTTGTTTAATTTCTTTTTTATTTTTAATACAATTTTGCAATATATCGTTTACCAAAATGCTAACAACGAACAAAATATTATTATCTAAACTTGATATTGGATCATCAATTACAATTATTTTAGGTACATTTATTCCTCTTTTTTCTTGACTACCATAAACTAAAAAATAATAGTACAAAAATGCAATAAAATTAAATTCACCTTCGCTTAGTGTATCATTGACATCCGTTCCATCCATTCTTACAATTTTTAGAGTACCTCTTTTTTCACTGTTTTCTTTTATAAAAAAATTTTTAAAATTAAATGTATCAAGATTGCTATTTATTTTTTCAATGACTGGTACAATACTTGTTATTTTATTTTCCAAACTTTTAATCTCTTCTTCAATTTCTTTAATTTTAGAATTTAATTTTTCTTTCTTTTCAATCAAATTTTTTTTGCCTTTTTCATCTCTTATTTTTTGTTGTTCTCATTCTTTAATAAAAGAATCTTGCTCTTTAAAAAACAATATAAAAAAACTACTTTTTATATCTTCCATATATTCTTCCAGGTTTTCAATTTTTGCATTATTTTCTTCTATTTTTTCATTTATGCTTACTATCTTATTATTATATTCTTCAATAAAATTATTAAGATTTGTTAAAATTATAGAATTAGATGGAAATCGAAGTTTTTTTTCAAATTTATTTAAATTATTAAAAAAGCCATTTCTAATTTTACTTTCTAGTGCTAAAACTTCAGTTGTTCCAAAAAATTCCTTTTCCAGCTTGATGGCAATTTCAAATTCTTTCAATATATTAATAGAATCATCGTTATATTTTTTAAATAAATTATTTATAAAAATAATTTTATTGTCATATTTTTCATCAAAATAATTAGCAATTTCTTTTAATAAATCGCTATTGATATTTTGTTGACAAAAAGGACAACATTCCTTTGTTTTTTCTAAAAAAGTTATTCCCTCTTTTACTCACTCACTATTATTTAAATTATCTATTGTTCTTGAAATTTTGCAATTTTTGTTTCCCTCAACTTTTTCAAATAGTACAGCACTTTCTGATTCGCTAAGATCAATTTTTTTAATTAATTGAATTTTTGAAATTTTCTCTACTATAAAATTATCAATATAAAACTTCTGATATTCTTTTTTTAATAACAAAAAATCACTTATTTTTGAATTCATATCTTTATATTTTACATAGTTTGAATTAAAAAAATTAAAAAAATAATCACTTTTAGATTTTCTTGCTCCCTTAAAAAAAATTTGAAAATTTGATGATCACTTTTTATAATATTCTCATGCTATTTTAATAATCTTTTGTTCCTCTTTTTCCATATTATTTTCAATTTCTGCTTCAGAGAATAAAAAAGATTCCATTTTAGAATTATGAAATTCTTTTTCTTTAGAAAGTTCTTCTATCCTTTTTTGAATTTCGACATTCGCTTCCCCCAATGTAAAAATACCTTTTATTTCATTTGATTTCAAAAAATTACTTTTGACAAAATTTTTATCAAAAACTAGTATTTTTTCATTCACTTTTTTATCGCAATTAATTTTAAAATTAAAAGTTGAATTTGGGTATTCATTCAGTAAATTTGATATTGTGCTTTTTCCTGTACCATTTCCGCCATATATAAAATTAATTTTTTTACATTCTAAAAATGCTAATTCTTTGTATGAAGCTATATCATTAATCTCGATTTGTTTTATCATTTTACTCCTTTATATCTTTTTTAAAAATTATTTTCTTCAACCACTAATGTCCCCAAAATTTTTGATAATCCTTTAATAATTTTGTCTTTAAATTGAATACTTAATCTTGTTGAAGCTTTTGCTAATTTAGCTGAATTGTTTTCTAAAGAATTTTTAACAGAATCGATCGCTTTCAATTCTGTTTCAATAATTTTATAAGTTTTAGGAAATTCAACTGTTCAGTATTCTTCTAATTTAGCTTTCTTAGTTTCGTATTCTTTAACAAGTTCATTATTAGTATCTTGAGTTAATAATTGAGTTTTTGACAAATAATCATTTTCGACTTCAATTAGTTTACGAACGATTTGACCGACAAAAATAAAACTTTCACTATCAGTTATTCAAATATTTGGGAATTTCTCGCTTCTTATAAATGGAATACCATTATATTCTTCATTAAAACTAGTAGCTACTAAAATACCATATTTAGTTTTATTATTAGCAACATCAGTTGCTAATTTTCCTTCTCAAGAATTTTTTCATTCCGCATTTTTTACTTCATAAACTATTTTACCTATTTCAATACCTTGACTATTTTTAATAACTTGTAAATAATCTGCTTTTTTATCAGCTGTAACATTATTGATTTTAGTTATTGAATCAAACATTCCAAACGCCTTACGTAATTCTCCTTCAACTTCATGTTCAAAGTTCTCACCTTTACGTTTTGATTGTAAAATCTTATTTTGAGCATTAGCAATTTTTAACTCTTCAATTTGTTGTTGATATTTTTTTTGAGTTTCATTTTCAAAATTGGCTAATTTTAATTGAAATTCAGCTTGAGTATTTGCTAAAGAAATTTCTTTTCTCATTAACTGCTCTTTTAAAGCCTCAATTGTTGGTTTAATTTCTTCTTGAAATTCAGAACGTTTTTTTAAGATCAAGTTTTCCTGTGATTTTTCCATTTCTAAAATTTTAACTTTTAACGTATTAATAGTGTCATTATATTTTTTATCATTTTGGGCTATTTCATTTTTAATTAATAATTCTTGTTGTTCTTCAAGTTGCATTAGTCTTGATTTATAATCATTAATTTCACTTTGCTTCTGATTTAATAAATTTGCTAGTTTCAAATCATATTCTTGTTTAGCACTACTAACAGTATTATTAAAATCAGCACGATTTTTTTCAATCGCATTTTTATAAATAGCAATTTCTTGTTCTAACTCTTTTCGTGTTTGCAAAACTTCTAATTGTTTTGCTTTTTCAAATTCAAGAGTTAATGCTTCTTTAACTTGACTTTCAATTTTTTTAAACATCAAAGCTTTTTCTTGATCTAAAAATTTTTCAACATTAGCTCAACTATGTTCACTGTTTTCTAAATCCATTTTTGTTATGTTTTTTTGACAATGTGGACAAATTAAAATTATATCACTCATAGTAATATCTCCGTTTCTTTAGTTAATTGATTTTAAAGTTGTTATGAAGATTATTGCGTCTTAACTTTTTAAAACGACAATGCATTATATCCAACTTTTAGATCTCTCTAAGTGTGATTAATATCACCTATATATTTTATCAAGTTCTATTCAAAAAATACAAAATTTATAGTTTTTTAAAGATCTATTAAATAAAATATAAAGCTTTACATAGTTATTATTGTCTTTCTATTCTAGATAACAATTTAAGATTGGAGTTAATAAACAAAAAAATCTACAACTACAGTATCATCTATATTTTAAATTTGTTTTGATCATATACAAATTGCGCCTTTGATATTCATACAGCTCTCAATACTGCAACACTAGCAATTGCACTTGTTAAAACTGGTTTGCTTATTGATAAAATGATTATCATTATTCCTCATGCTAATTTCGTCAATTCTTAATTTTAAGTTTAAACGACGTTTTTTTGTAACCGTATTACACTTATATAATCTTATAAACCTTTTAATTTTTATAAACATATATAAGTTTTGTATTCATTATAATTTTAATAAATAGAAGTTATTATATTTATATAGTAAAAAGTAGGTAAGTAGGTATTCAATGCAAATTTTCGAAATTATCACATTAGTTATATTTTTGGGAGTGCCATTTTTATTAATGACGCAAATTGAATATAAAGAATTTGTTTTATACAAAAGTGATGTAAATGAAAAAAAGTTTGCTTATTCAGCAATAGCTTCATTACTTTTATCTATAGGTTTTATATTATTTTTATTATTTACTATTATTAGTTTTAAAGCAGATTCAAATAGCAAAATAACTGTAACTATTTTTTTAATTAGTTCTTGACTACTTTTTATTAGTAATACTTTATTAATAGTTAAGCAGGCAAAAAAATTACTAACTTTTAAAACAATATTGTTGTTGACTAGTTTAAGCACATTACCTTTTATCACATTTTTTGTAATATTTTATATAGGACTAAAAGTTGAAAAAAATAAATCTGGAATCTAAAAAATATCGGTAATTTATTTTAAAAGATTATATGAATTTTGATTGCATTTGATCTAATAAATTTTGGCATTTTTATTTATCTTGTTAAATTTTTAAAGAAAATAAAATAGATTTTAGGTTTTATAAAATGTTAATTTACTTTTTGATTTTAATAATACTAAATTCTTTATACTTTTTAATTTGACTTTTTTCAAATAAAATGGAAAATGTCTTAAGAAAAAATATCAAGTGTCGCTATTCAAAAGGTTTCTCATATATCAGTTTTGTAGATAAGAAAATGTTTATTTTTTCAAAAAAAATTGACTCCCTTAATTTTTATATTTCAATAATAATTGCTTTAAGCATTTTTGGAGGAACAATTTGGCTTTCTTTAACAATACTTAATCAAGAACATCAAATTGAATATATTTTTAGTTTAAGTTTTTCTTGCATATGCTTTGTTATCAATACTATATTAATATTATGAGAATTTAATGGATTAATTTTTAAAAAACAAAAACTACTATTGGAAAAAGAATTTAATACCCTAGTAAGCGAATGAAATCTTTATAGTAAAAAAGATTTTAAAATTGACGAAGATATAAGGATTAAAGTTCTAAAAGGCTACAAAAGATATTTAAAAGAATCACGCTGAAGAATTAATAACAAAGACTTAAGAATAGTTTCATTTTTTTCAATGTTGTTTTATATTGATGCTAGTGTAAATTTAAAAATTGAAAAAATTCCCAAGATACTTAATATCCATCATCAAGATATTTCTGAAAGTTACTTATCGTGTCAATGCTATTTACAATACAACAATCTCGTTCCAAATTACTATCAATATATACTAAACTTTGCATTTGAAAAAATTTGTCAATAATAAGTTTATGTTAAAACAACCAATGATCCTTCATCGGTTGTTTTTTATATTTTATTAATGTTTATAGTAAAAAAAATATAAGGTATTTTTAGTTACATTTTTGATTTCGTTATTAATACTTTTAGAAATATAAAAGTTATTTTACAATTTTTTTATAAAAAATTCCAAATCCTAGTAATAACACAGAAGCTGATCCAAGAATCTCTAAAAAAACTATTAAGTTAATATTTAAACTAAACCCTAAACTAATAATTTCTTCATAGTTTCTACCATTAGCTCATGCTCCATCAAATTTTGCGAATGTAGTCTTTTCTTCATTAACGGTTTTTAAACCTTTGACATCATAAATTTGCATTGGAAGTCTTGAAGTGCTACTTGAAAAAACTTCATGGTCAAATGCTAGATTGTATATAGGATTATTAATATAATTAACTTGCTTGATAAAAAAATTATAAGGGTTTGAGTTCTGTTTGCGAACTTGCTTCATAGCTTCAGTAGCTGTGATTGGTTTTTCAGTTTCATTTATATTTTGTCCTGAAACATATGTTGTTATTTCTAAAATTTGAAAAAATACTTTTTGGATTGTTCTTTGTCCTGGAGTAATTTTTAAATATTTGGATCAAGTTCAATCTTTAATTCCGTTTGGATATTCTCTGAAAGAAAAAACGTCATTATTTCTGCCATTATTTGTCAAAAGTTCTGGGTTATAAATTAAGTAGCAAGTTTTAACAACACTGTCAATTAATTTTAATATTTCCTTCTCTTGATGATTTGCAGATTTATAAATTTTCTTTAAAACTTTTTTATATTCAAACTCTCCTTGAAGTTTGTTGGCGAGGCTTGCTTCCTGCTTTAAATAGTTAGAATGCTGATAAAATATTGAGTTTGAAATGGCTTTTTCAGAGTACATATTAAAAAGTTCTTCATCAGTGTAAACAATTTTATTTGTCATTTTTTTGAAAAGTTTAAAAATACTTGTCTGCTTAGTTTCTTCTGATACTTTTACATAAAATTTTTTGCCAACAAAGTTATTGTCTTTTTGCAAATAAGCAAATAATGGTAAATTTTCAACTTCAGAACCCAATCCTGAATACATCAAATCATACAAATAGCTCTCTTCGAATCTGTAAAAGTTTTCATAAGTTGGGAATTTAGCATTATATTTATTTAAATTAAATCCATAAATTGGCAATGTTTCTGGTGCATCCTCAAATTCAAATTTATTCCCAAATTCATCAAAATACTGAAATTTATTATTTCTTAAAATTCTCATATCAGCTATTGATTGCTCAATAATTGAATTTTTGCCAAATTTTTGGCTAAGCTTATTTGTTTCATTAGCAACAGCCAATTTGTAATTTCTAACTCCAAAGTCTGAAATAATCTCTTGTTTTTGAACAAATAATGCGATTAATGGAATTGAGGCAAAGAAAATTAATATAAATGTTCCTAAAGCACCCATTAAAGCTCCAGATTGAACAGTTATGAAAATTAAAAGAATTGAAAAAATTATTAGATCAAAAATAATGGTAAAAAAGAGTCCTGCCGTGTAATTTAAAGCAACTACTTTATTGAATTCTTTTTTTGAACTAATGTAAATCAAAAAAAAGATTATTACATAAATTAGTATTAGTATTACTGAAAATATTTTATTAACTAGAACACGCTCCCAAAATAGCCTTGATTTACTTGTCCCACTTCTTATTTCAAGATTAACTATTCCATTTTTAATTTCTTTAGAGAAATATTTGGCCATCGAATAAATATTAAAATAGCTGATATAAATCATCATAATGATTATTGGTACAAATTGAATGATTGTTCTATTTAGACTTGGGGTATTTAAAATAAAACTAAAGCATACATTTACGCCTGCAAACAGCAAAATGAAAAACGTTGTAGTTGCTATTCAGACTTTTGATTTTAAAATATCAAAAGCAATTCTGGTAGAAATGGAAAACTCAAAAAATTCTTTATAAGTTTGCTTGTTAAAGCTAATCTTTTTCATATAGTTCCTCCTTATCTTTATTATTCTTAAAGATATTGTTCATTTTGCAATAATCAATTGTACTTATTTTCTTACCAATTACTTTGGAATAAACGCTTCGTAGATCTTCTTTTTTATAATCAAATTTATTTTCGTATATAATTTTTCCTTGCTCAATTATTATAATTTTATTTACAATTAAGTTAAGCTCATCAATATTATGACTTGTTATAAATATTGTTTTATTATAAAACTTTGCAAGTTTTTGCAAAAGATCTAGAAAATCAATTCTGGATTTGACATCCAAGTTTGCTGTAGGTTCATCTAAGACAATTATTTCTGGATCAGTAATTAAGATTGATAACAATAAGGCTCTTTTTTGCAATCCCGCTGATAATTCATTAAACCGTGAATTTTCATATTCAACAAGATTCAAAGCTTCAAAAAGGATTTTGCCATTTTTTTTAATGTTTTCTTTTGAAATTTTTTTTAATTTGGCTGAATAAATCATAAAATCTTTAATTTTATAATGCAAGGGAAAATTATTTTGATCAGGAAAAAAGGCAATTTTTCTTAGCGATCTTCTTTTAGTATTTTGCCTATTATTAATCAAAACAACTCCGGAATCTTTTGCGTATTCATTAAATATCAATTTTATTATCGTTGTTTTTCCAGCGCCATTATCACCAAGAAAACCGACAATCTCTCCCTTTTTGATAGTAAAAGAAATATCTTTGATTCCAAATCCAGTTTTGAATGTTTTTGATACACCTTTAAGTTCTATCATAGCTTTTTTCTCCTTATTAAATTTTTGAAAAAGCAAAACAAAATGGCCAAAGTTTCTTTTCCATTATCTCTTTAGTTCTTAAAAACTTGCTTTTAACGTATAAGTAAATATACAAAAATTTGTATATTGCAATTGATTTGGCTTTGCAGAAATTTTGACTTCTTTTTTGTCTTCGTCTACTTTGATATCTACTGAATCAATCATTTTAATTCGCATGTCAGAATTTTCAGGTAGCGATTGTCATTCTAAAATAAGTTGTCTAACTTTTGTAACTGCTGCTTCAGAATCTATTTGTTCTCCTAGTTCTTTTCTCTCTTTAAAAAAATCTATTGCATTCAAATTGATTTCTTCAAATTCAATTTCAGGCAGTACATTTTTTTTGGGACCACATCCAACTACTGTTGTTGACAGCGTTGTGGCTATTCCAAAAGCGGACATAATAGTTAATATTTTTTTCATAGAGTCTCCTTAGAAGTTTATATTTTTAATTACTTGTAGTGCTTATAAGTACGGATGCCTCATAAGCACCTGTATAGAGATACATTGCACCCGGAATGTAGCGAATTTCATTTGATTTTGTTATGAATATTTGTTTTCCATTAATGACAAAGTAAAGCTCCCCTCACATTTTTATTCCATTATTCTTACTTACAAGATCAACTGAAAAAGAATTAACAGGATATCCCTTTTTAATATTGTCTGTTATAAGTTTGGCTATATCATATAAATTTGGCATTGATAACATGGCATATCCTTTTCATCCAGGCGGCGCAATTAAATCTCCCATAAAAACTCCCGCTAAATTAAGAATCATTATGTCATCAGCTTTTCATTTGTCATATTTTTCATAAAGATCTGCTTCAATAAGCTTTAACGCCGGTGTTGCCACATCAGTAATAGCTCCATTTATAGAGGACCTTTGAGTAAAAGTTCCAGGCATAATTGTACTATAATGCTTAAGTTCTTCGTTTTCAAATTCATCTGATTTATAAAGTTTTAAAGTTTCATTTTGCATCCCTACAATAGCTGCATGATTATAAACACTTCCTCATTTTCACCAAACCTTACCTAGTAGTTTTATTTTAAAACTAAGAATATTATCATTTCATTCTTCTTTAATTTGAATCTGAATGCTTTCTCTTCCTTTATGCAAAGTATCAGTAGCACTCACAATTGTATTATATTTATCATCTCCAGTTAAAGAAAACCTATGGGTCATATTGACTGATGAAGGACTTTTGCCTCCGCTTGATTCTCATCCAAATCCAGAAGCTCAAAAATTGTAAAAAATATTTGAATTAATTTCGATGTAATTGATATTTTTTAAAAATGATTGTTTAGATGTGGCATAATCAAGAACATTTATATCTACCATGTGAATTTCGTTTGAGTATCATTGATTATTTTTAGCTTTGCTTTGGGTTTTATCATAATTTTTATCATATCCAGGAATCTGATTATCTTTACTTGAATCTACATACATTCTTTTTAATTTATTACTTACCGATGATTCTAAATTTATCACGGATATGTCATTTGGCTGTATCATCTCTTGTACAAAATAATTGCCTTTCTGACTTTCATTTTTTGCTTCAATTATATATTCAGTATTTTTTCTAATAATTTCAAGAGAATTTATCAAATCCTCTTGAGGCTCTATTTTAGTATCATCAGCATTATTTCTAGTATTGCTTTTGGTTAAAGGTGCAGCTGCGATGATTGCTGAAACACCGCTTGAAATAAGCCCCAAAGAACTTAAAGTTAGTAATAATTTTTTCATTTGTTTAATTCCTTGTCTCGTCAATAAGGCTCTATTTACACACGTTCATTTAATCACATTAAGTACAAAAAAAATTAAAAAGCTATATTTTTTTAAAATTAATATCAAAATGAGAGGATTTTTTAAGTTGGTCATTAATTTATTAGGGTTAATTTAACATCACCTAAGGAATCTTGCTTATCAATAACTGTATTGTTAGAAGAAACTAAAGAAGTAATTATTGTTAATATAAACTTTTTATTTGCAGTATCATTATTTTTTTAATACCTGCTGAATCAAATTTTATAGTAGCTTTAAAACCATTTTCTTTGGTAAAAGAATTAGCTGCTGTAGAACTTTGCTTTTTATTGAACTTAACAGTGACAACTCCAGTTGTATCATGAGGTATTAATATTATTGGCTATCAAGATCTACATATGTATTTCATAAGTTATAATTGCTTAATAGTTTTATTCTGTGTTAATTTCTTCTGTAATTAATTCCTTAATAAAATACTAGAAACTAAAAATATTGAAACACCAATTGCAATTGATACAAATTTGTTAATCATTTGCTCTTTTCAATTTTTTAAACATGCATCATCATCATTGACCATTGTAGCAGTAGTTAAATGGTCTTTAATGAATAATCAAAAAATTTCAAATGATTTAATAAGTCTATCTTTTACTTCTAAATCATTACTGACAGCAATTGTATAATAATTTATCATAAAAAAATATTACAGTAGCGGTTATGAATAATATTCAAAATCCAATAAATGCTGGTGATGTATTTTATAGTGAAAAGAAATTATTTTTTCTCATTAGCATCAACACCAAATTCAAATAATGTAATATTAGTATCTCCCTTCTTTCAAGGAAAAAGTCTCATTAAGCACAAGATTTTAAAATATGATTTTATAAAAAAAGAACATGTGTTTAACATGTTCTCTTCTCTTATTAAAATATTTTATAGCATATAAAATAACTATAGTGTTTAAAAAATATATTGCTAATCAATTGTCTTGAATAACTTTAAATAGCTTGTAAAGAAATTTGATTGGCATGTATTCTTATTAACTTACGAAATATTGCAAATGCAATTTTCATTGATAAATAAAGTAGAAAAAAGTTAACAAAAACAATTCCAAATACTAAATTAAATGCTAATGTTTCAAATTATATCAACAGCCTAATTTTATTTTACTTCTTCAACATCTTTTCAATATTTAACAGTCAACCCTGCTGTGAAAAAGTAAGTTTTTGAATTAACATTTAGTACACTCATTAATAATAGCTACTCTTACAACCAAGCGGCAATGGTTTCAATAACCTTTCTCCCTCTAATATGTTTTTTACTTATTTTGTTGCGATTAACATCATATAGATACAAAAATTTTCATAAGACTCTTGTGCTTATTATCAAACCTTAATTCGGTCTTTTTTGGGTTTATACATTTTGTCTCCTGATTTGGTTTTATAAAGTTCATGAAACTCATCGATATTTACAAATACACCGTTTACACGAACTTCTTCTGGTGAATGGGGGTCTGTTAATAAACGAGTATTACGCAATTCTGGAGTTGAAATACGACAAAAGACTTTTGCAAAATTTTCAAAGAATAATTCTAAATCATTTGGAGCTTGATTTTTACATATATCTAAAGCTGCAGCAACTCCACTTAAATCTCCAATGTTTTCTCCCAAGGTTAATTGTCCATTGACATGTGTTCCATTAAATTCATAAGCATTATATTGCTCAACAATTTTATCTGTGCGATTTTTGTACTGTTCATAGTCTGCCTTTGTTCATCAATCTTTTAAGTTTCCATCCTTATCGAACTTACTTCCCTCATCATCAAACCCGTGGCTAACTTCATGCCCAATTACAGCCCCAATTCCTCCAAGATTTTTAGCATGTTCTTGTTCTTCACTATAAAATGGTTTTTGTAGGATAGCTGCAGGGAAACATATTTCATTTGATGTTGGATTATAATATGCATTGACAGTTTGAGCATACATATATCACTTATCCTTATCAACTGGATTAGCAATATTTGCTAATTCCTTGTTTAAGTAATGTTTTTGAATACTTAGTGTATTTTCAAATAAGCTTCCGCCATTTTCATAAAGATCAATTTTCAGATCACTAAAATCATCTCATTTATCTGGGTATCCAATTTTTACCTTAAATGAATCTGCTTTTTCCAATGCTTTAATTTTAGTCTCTTTTGACATTCAATCTAAGTCGTTTATACGATTTTTATAAACTTTGATTAAATCATCAACCATTGTCAAAACTTGTTTTTTTGCAGATGGTGAAAAATGTCTTTTGACATACTCTTGAGACAGTAACTCTCCAATCAAATCATTAACAAAATTTGTGGCACGATCTTCGGCTGGTTTTTTAGTAGTTACTCCACTAAATACTGAACGATAAGCAAATTTGATTTCATATAAATTTGTTGTCAATAATCCTGAATATCCTGAAATAACACGAATCTTCATAAAGTCTTTCAAATCTTCAAGATTAATTTCAGCAAGCATCTCAGTTAATTTTGCAAAAAACTTAGGTTCACTAACAATAATTTTTGAAGCTTTAATATATCCAGTAGCTGTTAGGTATTCAGTTCAATCAATAAATCCAAATGATGATGTAATTTTTTCAGCAGTAAACAAATTATAAATTGCTTTAGGATCTCTTAACTCCTCATTTTTCAACATTGATTGAGCAATCTCTTTTTCAAAATTATAAACTAGTTCAAAAATATTTGTTGTTGATAAACCAACTTGACTTTCTTGAACTAAACTATCCAGATAAACTTTGTATGCAGCCTTAATTTGGTCATGACGAGGATGAGTTGGATCATAAAAATCACGATCTGACATTCCTAATCCCATAGAATCAATCATCAGTGCTCTAGTTGTACTATCTTCAAAATCAGCATCAACAGATTTACTATGAAAAAAACTAACATCTCATTTTTCACTTAACTCAATAAATAATTTTGTTAAATCAGCTTTTGACTTTAATTTATCAATTGTTTCTAAAATTGGTTGAAGCGGTGCGATTCCAGCTTTATTTCTGGCTTCATCATTTAAATAGTTTTTATACAAGTTAACTAAAAATTGATTTTCTTGTGATATTAAAGTTTTTTGACTTAATAAGTCATGAATAATTTTTTTGATGTCATCATCAGCTTTTTTCCCTAGCTCCTCAAAACTTCCTCATGATGCATAACCATCAGGTAATTTGGTATTATCCATTCATTCTTTATTCACATATTCAAAAAAATTGTCTTGTGCTCTTACTTTACTCATTTTAATAACCTCTCTTTTATTTTTCTATTTATATAATTGTATATCAAAACAAAGATTCAAAAACTTTAGCTTATTTATTTCTTATTTTTCTACTAATTGGTCCTACTTACAACTCCAAATCTACTTATATTTACAATCTAAAAATATTTTTGAAAGTATAATATTGGCAAGGAGCAGATGTGATTTTTGACTTTTAGTAAATATCAGTAAGTATAAGAAACTTTCATAATAGCTATTTTTTTATTTTTACTCAAGACAACTAAGTTATTGGCATGCTATTCTGGCAAAAACTTCGAAATAATTTCTTTATAGTTTTTTTCAACTTCAGGGGTATCTTCGATTCTACCAATATTTAATAATGAATTAAAATAGCTAACAAGATTTGGAAAGAAAAAAATGATGGCTCCAATAATTGTTAGCAATATTAGAAAATATTCATCAAAAAATCATCAAAATCAAAAATATATCCTCAATATAATTCTTGATAGAAGAGATCTTTTATTTAGCTTGCAACAACTGTAATATTCTGCATGTGGCAATGAATTTTGACTCAGTTCTGATGTCATCACCTGATTCTGCTTTTTTCAACTTTCATAAGTTTTTCTTGAAAAATAGTTTCTAGATATTTCAATGATTTTTAAATATACTCAAATTTTTTCACTTTTTGATATTGCTTCTCATTTATTAGTTTGCCTATTACATTTAGAAATAATTCAAAGTGACTTAATAGTCAATATTAGTCTTAGAAAAGTATAAATAATTATTATTAAACTTATAACTTCTGTTATTCGATAAGATATCAATGAACTTTTACTTTTCTTCAAAATAACTAATTCAATTAAAATGACAAAAACTGTAGCAGCTATCATTACCAAACTAGTAATTATCAAGTCCTTAATAATCTTCAAAAATAGCATTCTTATAAATTCCAACCTTGAAAGTCTAAAATTGCTGTCTTTGAAAATTTTTTCCATATTGGTCATAATATACATTTATCCCCTTTCGTCAAACTTTATAATATTTAAATTATTATAATAAGTGTGATTGTAAAAAACAACTTAAAATAGGAAAACTGGAAAACTGTTCGCCTATTTGTTTTTCAAGTCATTTGTTTACACTTTTGCACTTGCCTATTACAAGATATGCAAAAGAAAAAAACAAAAGCCAATTCTAAAATAGAAAATTGTTTTGTTTTTTTAAAATTTGGGTTGTTATCTTTGTTTAATTTAGGTTTCGCTTTATCTAAAATAACAAATAGTTAGAATGTCTGTGTGTTTTATTTATATTCAATAAGAACACTCAAAGCGCTCAAATTTAGATCAGTTATACCATTCTTGTTCATTAACAATTTGTAATCATCAACAATTTCTTGTTGTTTTACTAAAATATTGTCGTATTTTTGCTTGATTGCTTCAATTAACAAAATTTGTTCATCGATCATGCTTTTTTTGTTATGAATTAAAGTTTCCAATTTAGCAGTTTCGTTATTCTTACTTTGTTTAATTTCTAGCTTATCAAGCAATTCTTCTTTATCAAGTTTCCAATTTGCTAAAATTGCAGTTTGTTTTTGATATTCATTGATCACTTTGCTATTAGCATTCATTTCAGCATGATTTTGCTTAATAAATTGCTTGTATTGACTTACTAGCACTTTATTTTTGAAGCGAGTTTTCAAACCAATTTTTTTAAAGTTTTGGTTGAACTTATTCTTAATATTAATGTTGTTTGAAAATAGAAATAGTGTTAGTAAAAATGCAGTTCCGAATCCCACAATATTAACTCCCAAAATACCAATTAAATGTGATGGTTGACCAGAATATAATAATAACCCTGGAATAACTGTTACTCCCATCCCTGGACATGTAACATTAAAGATTCCTGCAATGAAGCCTCCAGCTGCTCCTCCAACTAAACCATACAAAAATGGCTTTACTCTTGGCAAATTGGTTCCAAAAATTACAGGTTCAGTGATTCCAAATAATGATGTTAAACCAGCTGATAAATGTAATTTGCTATCAACTTTGTTTTTAGTTAAAAATGCAACAGCAAACGCAGCCCCACCTTGACTTACAATTGAAGCTGTTCAAACAGCATTCATAATTGAACCGTTGCCAGTAATTTGCCCTTCAATTACCATTTGCATTTCCAATCCTTGTAGTAATTGGTGAGCACCTGTAATAACAATTGCTTGTAATGTTCCTGCTAATAATGCAGTTCCAAAACCGTACGGGATTTTTAAAAAGCTTGTGGCTCCAATTAAAATACCCTTTTCAACAACTTGCAATAAAGGTCCAAATACAAATAGTCCCATTACAAATGTAACTGTGATTGTTATGAATGGGGTAATAATCATATTTAGCGATTTTGGAACAACTTTTTTTAAATTTTTTTCCAATACCGCTGCTAAAATTCCCAATGCAATTGGTGGTAAAACAGATCCTTGTCACCCAACAATTGTTATAAAACCAATTTTTCATGCTAAAACTTCAACAGGAATTGCTAGTCCTGAAGCAGTTCAAGCTTCTTTAGCCGCTTCTATTGTTGGATAACCCTTAATAAATATTTGATAATAATCTCAGGTTGCGACAGCATTTTTATCTGGCAAAATTGGTGAGACGAACATAATTCCAATAATAATTCCAATAACTGGAGTTCCTCCAAAGCGCTTAACTGTTGACCAACAAACCAAGGCTGCTAAAAAGGCAAACGCTGTTGATGTCAAAATATTTAAAATTTGCTCAAATGTTGTTCCTACTTCAATAATTTTAAGTTGAACAAATAGTGCTTTAAATCCCATCAATAATCCCGCAGATACTAATGCCGGAATAATCGGTAAGAAAATGTCTCCTAAAGCTGTAAATACTGGCCCAAGTCCGCGTTTTCGCTTTTGAGCAATTTTTTCTTTTAGCTCAAAACTTCCTGAACCTGCTGAGTTTGGAATCGCTAATAAGTTTTGAGTTTCTTTATAAACTTCTTCAACAACACCCGATCCAAGAATGATTTGCAACTGATCACCATTTCAGTTGATCCCTTTGGCAATCGGATTTTGCTTAATTGTTTCAATATCAACTAATGTCTTGTCAATTACTTCGTAGCGCATTCTAGTGAAACAATGTACGTAATTTGTAATATTTGATTGTCCGCCAATTGCTACTAAAAAGCTTTGAGCATGTTGATTATAATTAACCTTCTTTTTCACAATTTCTCTCCTTATAGTTTTGAGTTTATTAAATCTTTATAACAATGAAAATAGGTATAATCATAAGTTTTAGATATAAAAAAGCTTGGGATAATTACTTATTTCCCAAACTATTAATTTGCTTAACATGTGCAATTACCTGATTGGCATAAATTTCTGGATCTTCTAAATTTCCATCAATTACCATAAAAGGAAATGCATCTTTTAGATGTAAATATCAGCGGTCATACATTTCAGTTAGTTTTGTTCAAAACACATTATCAACTGCTAATTCACGCTCAATTGCTCGAGTATGAATACGACGAATTGAAGTTTCAGGACTAACCTTTAAGTACACTACTAAATCATAACCTTCCTGATTTGGACCTTTAAAAATTGATGGCAGCACTGATATTTCAAAATACTCACGATAGACTTTTCAATCACGTTCATCAATATTTCCTGCTTCATAATTGCAATGAGCAAAAATAATTGTATCCATGATCCCCCGATCATAAATAACATTTTGATATTGCTTAGAATCTAGAAACTGCTTCATGCGATTTGCAAGCATTAATAATTCCATTTTATATGCTGCTGCTCGAGATATAATTTGATTTGGAGAATAAGAATCTTCAAAGTAAGGATTATCTGACAATGGTTCTCAAAATACTTGATAGTCTTTAGGAAGCTTAGATTTTAATTTATCAATTAATGTTGTTTTTCCAGCTCCAACTGTTCCAAAAATTGCAATTTTCATAAGCCCTCCTTTTTTACATTTAAAATTATTTTAACACTTTCTATCTTAATGAAAATCGTTATTGAGTTTTATTTAAAATATTTTAATGTCACAAAATTTGTAATATTTAGTAGAAATTCCATTTCCTAGTGTTAACATGATATAGTATTAAAATCACTACAAAAAGTATGTAATTTTGAAAGCGTTGTCAGGAGAACTATGCGTTGACTATTTTTTAAGAATTCGGTCAGAAAATCTAAGAAAAAACTTATTCAAATTGGGGCATTGGGATTTTTAATTTCGTTATTCTTTATAGGAGTTTTTGGAACCTTTGCTGTTAACTTAAAGGTTGGTACTGCTTATAATGAAATTAAAATTTCCAGTAATTTGAGACAAGTGGTAATGGATGTTGATTCCAATACTCGCTTGGCCAATCCCACAAAGGATCAAGATGATAAACTACCTGAAAGCCAGGAACTGTATCAGCAATATGTATTAAACCAATTAGCAATAAAAAATGCCTTTGAATGATCTAAAACTGAAGAATGGACAATTAATAATATTACTAATCAGCAGACTGCTCTAAAATTAAAAGTTATTGCAAAATTTGATTCAGTGCCAGAAGCTCAAATTGATAAACTTGTTCTTGCAGAAGGAAGTAATTTTTCTAGTAATTATGAAAGTGCCAAGCGTGAAGTAATTTTTAATCCAACTTTTGCTAAAGCTAATAATATTAAAATTGGATCAATCATCCGTTTGCAACCTGATGAATATGGAACTAGCTTAATGGTAAATGAAAATCCAGCTGTTAATAAAGATATTACTGCAGTTTCTTCTCTTGAGGAACTATTAGAAAACAGCAAATACTATGGATTAAATTGATATAAGGTTATTGGATTCGGTTCTTCTGTTGATTTTGCTTACCCTCTATTTAGCAAACTATCGATGTATCCTAAAGCTAAAGAAGAAGCTTTGGTTTATGTTGATGCTCGAACTTTGGGATTTAGTAACTATCAATTTCAAATTAATTATCAAAATGGTATTTCTCAATTGCGAACAATGAAGATTTTCAACTCCAATACTGCATTGGTTTCTTTAACTTCAGAATTTGACCGTCAGACATACTATTCACTTAAAGCAACCAATCCCAAGCAAACTTTGGATGTAAAGTCTTTAAATGGTCAATACAAGCAACTTGGAGGTTTATTCAATAACCAAGAGTATTTTTATAGTAATAATGATAAATCTTATCGTAACTATGCTCGAATTAATAACGTCAGTAAAATTTTAAGTCTTTTCAATCTCATGAGTGGATTGTTAGTGACTGTAATTTTTTCAATTACAATATTTATTTTTTATTTAGTATCAAAAAAAGAACTTGAAAATGAGTTAGCTGAAATTGGCTACTTAAAATCAATGGGTTATAAAAATGATAAAATTATATTTAACTATTTAGCATTAATTATTTTTGCTTGCTTATTTGGCTATGGCACTGGAGTCGGTATATTTATCGGTTTTCAAAATCATTTTATTAATTTATTTACCAACATTTTTAATTTTGAGTTTACAACAGCGAATAGCTTGTGATACTTTGAACTATTAAGCCTAATTGTAGTAATAGGAACTTTTTTGCTTATTACATCAGTAATTTGTTACCACAACTTCAATAGGCCCTTGACTGTTTTAAATTTTGGTGTTAAAAACTCTAAAATTTCTTGAGTTGCAATTAAATATAAGCAGTGATTTGTTATTAATAAATTTGATAACAAACTTCGTGCAGCTTTATTTATTTCATCATTTTCAAAAATTTTGGGAGTTGCAATGGCAATGCTACTATGTGCTACTTTGACTTCTTCGGTATTAATTATTCCTCAGCAAATTAAAAATAATTATCAGAATATTTTTGCCAATATTAATTACAAAAATAAAGTTATGTATACTTCTCCTGTTTCCAATAATCCCCTAAGCTTTTTAAAGACCTATAACCCCTATTTTAGTGATTCCGAATGAGGTTTTGATTTTAATAATAAACTGGTCGAGCAATACATTGGATCAAGAAGCAAAGATATTGTCAGCACAGCCTATCCATTACTTAATGATGACTCAAAAGAAATCAACTGAAAAAAAGTCACTAACGATATTTTAAATAACAATATTCATACTGACTATTATTCTTACGATATTGCCAAAAAACATAATACTGCTTGGGCAGAATTTAGCTGAATTAACTGAAAAAACTTGTCAACAAGTTTTTTATTGGAATTGGATAATGCTGAAATTGATGATAGCTTTGGAATTGGTATGATTGGTGCTGGTCAAACAATGAAAAATATTTATTCACAATGAAATGACTTTGCAACTTTGGAAAATGATCTTGCACAATTTAAAAAAGAAACTCCTACTAAAAACAGTTTATTAGCATATTGTGATTTAATGTTAAATTTTTATAAAAAATACTCGGATGCATTACCGTTAACTTACAATAAAAAGCTTGTTAAAAATAACATGCTTGATAATAATCAAATGAATAAAGTGCTTAAAAATGCTATTGCCATTAAAAATAATACATATCAAAATTTTTGAAAAATGGATAAAGACTATAATAAAAACTATCAAATAAGCTCAAATAAACAACCTGATTTTGACTTTTATTTGGATAAGCAATTGGTTAATATTAAAACATTAAAATCGGTTTCTTTAAAATCATGAGCAGAAGAAGATATAAAGCGTTTAAATAATAATCTAACACTTTGATTTGCCTCAATTTTTGAATGACGCTTGGGGACATCAATTTTAATGCTAACTTATACAAATACCCCCTACTATATTCAGCAAAAAATTATTAATGCTTTGGAAAAAGAAACGACTTTTGCAATTAGCAACAGTATTGTTCCTTACAATCAAACAACTGATGAATTGGGAACAACTTTTAAAGCTAAGTATGATAATTTAGAATTTGATGTTTATGGAATTGATTATGATTCTCAGTTAACAACTCTTTTGGACAAAAAAAATCAACTTTTGAATCAAAACCTTTTTAATACAGCAACTAACACCTATGATATTGTCATTAATCAAGCGTTGGCAAAAAAACTAGACTTGAAAACTAATGAGTTGATAGACTTAGAAGTAATTAATGCTAAGCTTGAAACTTTAATTGATAATCAATATCAACCAATTAGTTTAGATGACGTTCAAATGGGTTGAACTAAAAATCCATATAAGGATTTTAGAACTCAATCGAGCCGAAGCTACTATTCTAGTCCTAAAAATTCTTCAGAAGCTCGCAATTTCTCTGATACTTTTTTGGGAATTCCTGAGAATTTCACTTCTGCAAATTTTGGAAGTGAATCCTTAGCGATTACCAATAATGGCGCCTTAGGCGCTTCTAAACAACCACCAATTCATAAGCAAGTTACAAATAATGAGCTTCGAATTGGAACAGATCCGATTAGGGTTGAGAAACCTTTTAAAGTGGTGGGAATTGAAAACAGTTATGGAAAACCGCAAGCATGAATTGCAAATAGTAATGCAAATAAGGTTATGGAATATGACAGGATTCAAAAGTTTAACTTTGAAAACTTTTTCGTTCCAGAGTGAGCATATGTCAATGATTTATATACGTTTGAAAATTTTAATGACAACGACTTGAAAACTTTTTTACAGAGTTCACCATCATATTCTGAATTTCAAAATATTCTCCAAGCAAACTCAAATTTGGCCTGAGACAATTTAAATAAGTTTTACAATAACCTTTACCCAGTCTTTAATTACAAACTATCTAGTAACCCAGAACTTGATGATCTAGTTATTGGATTATCAACTACTCAACGCTACGGAGATTTTAGTGAATTTGGGACAAGAGGATCATACGAAATGATTACTCCACCAGGATGCGAAGGTAATGAAAATGGGCAAGAGTGTGAGCCAATTATTAATAAGGATAAGTATTACGAAGGCTTCTCGACTCCAAGTATCAGCACTTTAAGTCCTGTTAATTTAACAAAAAATATTATTGAGGATTTAGCTATCAAACTAAATTTGATAATTTACATTTTTATTACAATTTTACTAATGATTACCTTAATTATATTATTACTAGCAACGACCCTAATTATTGAAGATAATCATCAGTTTATTAAGACAATGAAGATTTTGGGATATTCAAATTTGTACATTATTAAACAAATTTTCAGATTATATAATTCTTGAATTATATTAATATTTACTGCAGGATTAGGACTAGGAATTTATAGTATTTATGTGTTTATTGCTGCAATTTCAAACACCAGTTCGTATGTCTTTTTTGCAAACATTATTTGATGATACCCACTAGGAATTTTTGGTTTACTACTTTTCTTATATTTGGTAACCTTTATTGTTAGCTGACTAAATGTAAAAAAATTAAATAAATAAAAAACTTTTCACTTTAATTAAAGTAAAAAGTTTTTTTTATTTAAGATACATTTGAATTATCTGACTTAACTCTAAAGCAGCTTTAGGTAAAAACTGATCAAATTGTTCTTCATTAGATTCATCATTTCCAATTACATCAGAAACAATTTTTAAAGCTCCAATCGGAATGTTAAAGATATGCGCTGTTTGCATTAAGGCTGCGCACTCCATTTCTGCTATTGCAATTTTGGCTGGAAGTTTTGATGTGTATTCGTTAATTTTAGTTTGTGACTCAAAAAATATATCACTTGAAGCAGTATTGGCAATCATATAATTATTTGCTTGTACACAAGCCATTAACCTTGCACGAATTTCACTATCGGTTGTATAATGTGGTGGCATTCCTGGTAATTGCCCATGCACATAACCAAATCCGGTTGAATCAGCTGTTGATAAATAAGCATTGTCGACAATAACCAAGTCTCCCCGTTTTAGTTGATGTCTATCTAAGCACCCAGCTGTTCCCACATTAACAATTTGACTAATTTGACCTTTGTACTTAGTTAATAAGTATGATAAGGTTGTTGCAGCATTCACAAGTCCAATTCCAGTATAGGCAACTAAAACCTTACTATCTGGAGTTAAAAATTCAGAAACTATTGAGTCTTTAACGGCAGTAGCCTTGATATCTGTTACCAACTGATGAAGCTCTTCTTTCATTGCCCCAATTAATAAAATCATTCTAATTTTCCTCATTTTCTATTCAGTATTTAACTGTGTTGATTAACATTTTACCAATGTTTTCAACTCCATGATCAGCAATTGAGCGATCGTATTGCATTTGCAGTAATTCTTTAAACCCCTGCTCTAAATTTTCAAAGCATAAATTTCTAAAATACTCGACATTAGGATAGTTACGCTCAACTGATATTTTATCAGCACAGAAAATAATCATATCTAGACGAGTCATATCAGGACTTCCAACAGTGTGATTAAAAACGGCTTGTAAAATTTCGGTATCCTTAATTAACCAATCTTTTTGTAAGTGTAAATAACCGGTAAAAGAATGCCAAACTTGCTTTGGTTCTAATAATAATCCCGGCATGTAATGTTCTAAATATCAATGAGATTTTTGCTCATCTCAGCGTTTAGTTACGTCATGTAGTGTTCCTGCAATGAAAGCTTTTTGCTCGCTTTCTCCTCATACGAGTGCTAATTCTTTTGCCATTGTTCCGACATTTAAGCAATGCAAATAGCGCTCCTGATCCATTTGATTTTCTAAACGTTCATGAAGATACAAAAGATTATAATTAATGTAGTCATTTATCTCGGGAATTTGTTTATCCAAATCTATTAAATTACGAATCTTTGTTGAAGATAAAAAATTGTTATTAAACTCAAAAACTTCCAAATTATATTTGTCTACGATGATTTGATTGATAGCAGACTGACGTTTGAAAACTTTAAAAGGAACTAATTTAATAAGTTTATCAAACTCATTTCATTTTTCAAAATTATCTAGTTGATCGCTTCCCATAATAAAGGCAAAATCGTTCTCCGGATAATGCTCTAAAATGTAACTAACAGTTTCAAAAGTTGAAGTCGCTCGTTGGTTACGTATCTCATATTCATTAATGCGAATAAATGAATTTTGAGATTCAATAATTTTAAGCATTGAAAGCCGGTCTTTGATAATACTGTTTTGCTTTTTTTTAAAGGGATTTAAATAAGCGGGAACTAATCAAACTTCTTCAAAACCTAATTGCTCATGACATGCTTTGGCTATATTGACATGATCAGTATGAATCGGATCAAATGAACCTCCAAATAAGGCAATACGTTTCTTAGCCATGGATATTTTACCTCTTTTCTCATATTTCTTGTCTATTATTTTTACTTAACTTACAGACTTTATACAGCTTAATTTTTAGACCCTTTACTTTAGTATGGCAGCTCAGTCCCAAATATTTTAATCTTCGATCCCCTTTCAGTTACCATCAGTAATATAATTTTCGCCTTTTTGAACTTCAACTTTTGATAAGTTTGGGTAACCTCATTGACGAAGAACTTCATAGGCTGTAATTCCTACACAATTAGAAATATTGATGCTACGTGCTTCAGGAACCATTGGGATTCTAAAGGTTGTTGTAAAATTGTCTACTAAAATTTGTTTGGGAATTCCTGTTGATTCCTTACCAAACATAATAAAAACATCATCATTAATTTCTGTAAAATCATAATCTGAGATTGGTTGTTTGCCATAACGTGATAAGCAAAATAGAGTTGCATTAGGATTGGCTTCTTGAAAATGTGCTCAATCATCATAACGTACCATATCTACATACTTAAATTCATTGGCACTTGGACGTGATAAATGACGCTCGTCAAAAGGAAAACCCAATGGTTCGATGATATGAAGTTTAGCAGCAGTAGCTACACATGTACGCATAATCGCTCCGACGTTTTGAGCAATTTCTGTTTCATATAAAACGATATGTAATTTTCTTTTGTTCATATTACTCTCCTTTATAATTCTTAATAAACTCTTTAAATTCATCTACAGCTTTTTGACGTGAGGAATTTTTATTTTTAGTTGTTAGACCCATTTGCGCATAAGTTAAAGTAAAGGGATCAGGAATAAAAATATGATCATAACCAAAGCCCTTATCTTTTTCTCCCAAAATCTCTTTAGCAATTCTTCCATTAACCTCACAGTAAATAACTTTTTCAACTTGACTAATTGCATCATAAAAAGCAATTGCTGTACTCATTCTAGCTGTTCGTAATTTCATATCTTGGTATTCTTGCATACGAAGTAATAAAGCTTGAGAAATTTCAATAAAATCAGTTAATGGTTCGGCTCATCGTTTAGAATGAATTCCAGGAAATCCATCTAAGCAATCAACACTTAATCCACTATCATCACCAATAGCAATTCCCTTAACATGTAATGCTAAATCTTTTGCCTTTATCATCGCATTTTCTTGAAAAGTTGCCCCATCCTCAATAATATCTTCATATTCAGGAATATCTAACAATGTTTTAATTTCATACTCGGGAAATAAAATTTTAAATTCTAATACTTTAGAAGGATTTGCAGTTGCTATTCATAAAATTGGTTCTGTCATTAAGATGGCTCCTTTAGTGTAAAATTAAATTATATAGTATATATTTTAGAGGTTTCAGAATGGAAAATAAACAATTTCAAGGATTAACTAATACTTTGTTTCTTAAAAATGACTTAATTGGCAAAAAATCTAATCAAATTGTCGATTATTTTCTTGATCGTGAAAATGAACAGACCTTTTATGAACAACTTAAGGATTCGAAATTTGACTGACTGTTGGTTCCAGTTAAATGAGAATTTGATGAAAGTAATTTATTTACATCATACACCAAATACTACCCAAATACTTTTACACTTCATGATCAAGAAATTTGTACTAGTAAAATGAAGGCAGTAATTCGTTTGATTAAAAAGTTTCACCATTTAGATTTGACTCTGAAACCCTTCAATCCTCAAGTAATTTTGAATAAGTTTAAAACTAAAGTTGTTCCGATTTTTGATTTAAGTCAATATGATCAAAAAATTGTTCGAATTATTGATGATTGAGATGACGGTTCTGGACTAGTTGTTTCTCACAATGATTTGGTTCGCGGAAACTTTTTAAAGATATCCAACCGTTGGGTTCTAATTGATTTTGAATTTGCTAGTCTAAATCATTGACTATTTGATTATGCGAGTTTCATGAGCGAATCGTTAGATCCAGATCAATGACCCAAATTTTTGAAGCTATTGAATTTGTCAGCAATAGATTTGCAAAAGCTGTTTGATTTTATTACCTATCAAAATTATTTATGAAGCTATTGAGCAAGTTATATGTATCAATCAACGAAGCAAGAAATTTTTAAAGAAATTGCTCAGGATAAATTAAAAAAATTAGCATTTAAATGCTAATTTTATTTTTCTTATTAAATATCTAACATGTCAATAAATACTGAATCAAAGACTCTTTGAATTAGAAATGCCAAACGACGATCACGTCCTTTAGATTTTTCTTGACTGATGTATTCTAAAAAATCAGTATATTTATCTCAAATTTCTTTATAAGTATCAAGTACCATCAAATTATGGTCCAATAAAACTTTTTTGCATTTTGCGTCTTTTACATCAGTTATTAAAAACAATCCCTTTTTAGAAACAACTGATAAATCAGTAAATTCAATAAATTCATAGTTATTAATAACTTCGTGATTTTTAATAAAATCTTTATTTGCATAAAATTGATCACGAATTAGCAACTTGTAATTATTATTTACACTACTTTTGATTGTTGAAATTTTGTTTAATGATGTAGAAAATGATGGAATTAATAATAAGGTACTTAGTGTTGTTACTAACACTTTAACGATTGTTGCACTATTAAAAATTAATTCTACTTCAAAGTTTAATATGACCACAACAATAATGTTTAATGAAATCATTAAAACAACAAATTGAAAAGGCATGTAATTAATAACACGTTGGGTTTTGACTTCCATTGCTTTTAATTCCAAATTTTCTTGATAAATGCAAATCTTTTTAAAATACATTGAATCATACATAAAGTTAGTTATCGTAAATTTTAACAAAATATAAAATGAACTTATAATAATTAAATAGTTTAAGACGCTCTCGGCTGTCTCATTCATATCTGGTAAAGCCAATTTTGTAAAAAATGAAACGCAAACTGCTGCAAATAGCATCATATCAGAAATAAATAATATTAGCAGTGGCTTACTTGTTACAAAATACTTTTTCGTAAAGTCGTAATAAAACTTACGAACTTCGGTCTTAGTTTTTTGATGCATTTTCTCTCCTTAAGATATTTTTTGTTTTCGTTTTTTGGACTCTTTTTTATCCAACTTTGCTCTAATAATGGCGGCCTTTTCATTAGCCTTCTTATCCTCATAGCTTTCAAGAAGACGAGTATTTAATTGTTCCTTAAACAGTTCAAGTTCCTGGCGATCTGCTTCGTGCTTTTGCGCTAGTTTTTCAGCTCGAACAACACGAAGGTGATGCTTTGAAGGAACTGGCAAACCTTGGCGATAAGCTGACAAGATTTCCCGATCCTCTTCTTCAATTTTGTATGCTCAGTTACGAGCTAAATTAGTTAATAAGACTCCAAAAATTACACCAATAATTCCTAATACCACAGCTAATAAAAATCTTATAAAAATTTTTAGCATTTCAGTTTGCTTGGCAACTTCTCAATTAATCATCCATGCGCCATTTAAAATTATTGATGCACCCACAATTGCTAATCCGCATGTATATGTAAATGAATCAGCTTTTTGAAGACGAACAAAAAATAATATTGTATTAAATAAAAGAGCATAAACAAAATAGCCTATTATGATTGCTATTAAAATTCCGAAGTTGCTATGTAATTTCGAAATATAAACATTAAAACTGTAAGCCCTAAAATCAGGACCAACAACTAATCATAAAGCAATAAATGGAATGATTGTTAAACAAAGTTCTGACAGTAAACTAATTCAAAAATTAGTTCTTGATGATGAAAATTGACGCATTTGTTGTCAGTAAGAATCGATCTTTGTTTGTTCTTCGTCCATAGTTTGTCTCCTTTATTTATCTTATTATACAATTATCTATTTTATTTTAGGAAAAAGCCCTTTTAAAAGTTAAAAAATAAGTTTCGCAACTTATTTTTGACTTTATTTAATTGTGTTTTTTCATCCACATAAGGCGACTGTTTCTCGACCCGTATGAGCAATAATTACATTAGTTAATTCTGAGATAGTACCAATTTTAAAACCCTCATCATTAATAATTTTCAGAATCATTTCAAAATCTTCGGATGAAAAGCGTGAATACGCAACATCAATAAATTTTGTACCATGACACTCTTTTTTGATTAATTTTAATGATTCCTTGATAGCTCTTTTAAATGTTCTTGCAGTATCTTCTTTATCAATTGTTCCATCGTATCTTAATATTGGAATAATTTTTAGCATTTTTGCAAGCGCAGCAGCAGTCGGAGTTATTCGCCCACCACGCTTTAGTGTTTCAAGATTCTTGGGAATAATAAACGTTGTAAATTTACTTGAAAGCTCTTTCACTAGTTCTAAAATCTCAAATCCAGTTTTATTTTCAGCAATTCAAAAAGCTATTTGCTTAACAGTCTTTTGGGTAATGATTGAAACATTATTGCCATCGCAAACAAAAACTTTACCTTTATATGCCTCTTCAGTTTCACTCATCATACGGGCGTTTGCAAATTGGCCCGATAGTCCTTTTGAAATTGGTAAATAAATTATTTGATCGTAATTTACTAATAATTCATCCCAGACTTGCATTAATTGTCCCGGAGTGGCTTGAGATGTTTTTAGTGGTTGACTATCTAATAATTGATAAAACTCTTCTTTAGCCAAATTATTGTCATCAAGAATATCACGCCCATCTTCAGTGTTTATAATTAAAGGTACCAGATACAAATCTTTGTATTCATCAATTTTTCCGTCATATGATGAATCTGTTAATATTGCTATTTTCATTGTCTGTTCATTCTTTCTATTTACTTAGTTTTGTGAATGTATCTACTTTAAAATACCCTGTTTTTTGGCGCACAATTTTTAACTGATATTGATCGCTTTGGTAATTAATGCTTACAGACAATTCTTTTATAATTTTACCACTTTGTTTTTTATTATAAGAGGTAATTGTTCATTTTGTTGGATCCATAAGTTGGGTTTGAATAATGGCCTCAATTTCTTGATTGACACTAGTATCTACTCCATGACTAAACACTTTTAAGATTTGTAATAGTTCTGCAATGGCTACACCATCGCCTAACATATCTTTGATTGCAGCTAAAGGACTACCATCATCAAACTTTTTAGTTATTTTGTTATATCCCAATACTTCAAACATTTGGTATGGATTTTTTAAGGCTTTTTCCAAAACTGAAGTAGTAACAATCTTGATTTGATTATTTTTTTGCTCTTCTCAAGTAACTTTTTTTGTTAACGAGTAAATCACATTACTTATTTTATTTAGCTTTAGGGGTTGTTCTGAGTATTTGCTCTCTTGATTAACAACATTAATGTTAAGATCTAATTCTTTACAAATTTTATTTAAGATTCCTGAAATAGATTCATTATCAATTGTTGGTCTCGATAGCAAAGTCTTAATGTTAAATTCTGAAATCATCGGTAAGCTAATATCTAATGGTGCCAGAATTGGACCAAGTTCTTCTAGCAAGTTTCCTGAATAAAGTTCACTATAAAGATTCTTGTTTAATTTTGAAGCCCTCAATGCCTTTGTCACTTGCTTCATTTTCTCTTTCAATTCCGGTGGAGAAGTAACTGTTGCTAGTGTAAGCGCCAAAACTAAGCTATCAAGTGATCCTCGATTTGCCAAAGCATCAAATAAACTTCCTGTTAGAGTTGGGATAAAAGCTCCTAATATTTTCCCATTAGGTATATTTGCCTCTACATATGACTTTAAAACTTCATTAAATAGTGGCGCTAAACCTAATCTCGAAGTAGCAAGATATTTTGGTGTTTTAGCAAAAAGCATTGCCATTAACTTTTGAAAGTTATAACCCTCATCATCTACTGTGAAAATACTGCTTATATTGACAACAAGTTTTTTAAAATCAATATAATTGTCTTCCTTAACAAATTGTCTCTTCAAAACTTTATCAACAATGGTATTATTATTTTCTTTATCAGAAAATAAATAATCACCTTTTTGCGCTGTATAATCGCGATATTGATCAAACTGAACTATATATGCTAACATACCACGACCAAAACGAATTATTTGTGCTAAACCACGAACACTATTAAACATGTTAACTTTGACTTCAGATTTTCCATTCATTAACATTCCTAATATTTTTGCTATATTGACTGCTGCTTGATTAAAATTAGCAACATCATTGTTGACTGTCACTTCAGTTATATTATCAAAACCTAAAATATTACGCAGTCCATTGCTTAGTTCAATTGAGCTTGCATTTAAAACTTCCTGATAAGAATAATTTTCATAGTTTAAATCATCAAATGCATAAGCCA
The DNA here is from genome assembly GCF_002843565.1 of Mesoplasma syrphidae. Taxonomy (NCBI): domain Bacteria; kingdom Bacillati; phylum Mycoplasmatota; class Mollicutes; order Entomoplasmatales; family Entomoplasmataceae; genus Mesoplasma; species Mesoplasma syrphidae. The sequence goes on along the minus strand of NZ_CP025257.1, from coordinate 411,206 downwards.
ATTCTTCAATAGTATCAATTGGTAATGACAATGTTTTAATAAAGTCTGCCAAATCAGTTGAAATAAAGGCTTGCAGAATTACCGAATTAGTAAGAATTCCTACAATAGCTTCTAAAGTGTTGCCCTTTGTTAACAATTTGATAGCATCTCCTAATCCAGAAATTGTTTCAAGAATTCCTTTGCTATTAGAGATTACTTGCTTGCGAACTGCTAAATTAGCATTTGTTACAATTGATTGCTTATCAAATACATTTGAGACGCTAAAATAAAGCTTTGCTCATTCGTTTAAGCGAGTATATTCTGTCATAGTAGGTTCAGTTAAATCAAATCCTTCAATATTGCTTAAACGTTGCGCTGAAGTAAAGTTTTCAAACATATAATTTGCATCAATTCCAGTTTGGTCATTCAAAATTAAAGTTTTGGCAATTTCAGTTGTAGCTAATTTTAAATTATTCTCATTATTAGTTGTTTCTGAATAAGCAATATCATTGGGAATTGATCCACAACTAACAATGGTTGCCCCTGAACTAGCTACAATTGTAAATGCTCCCAAAATGCATAATAATTTTTTCATTATTTAGCACCTCATTTCATAACAAGCTGTTCTAAGTCATTAGCGACTTTTTCGTGTGCTCATTTGGTTGGATGAACTGCGTCATAAAAAAAGTAGTTGTCAATTGTTTTTTCTGAGATACCTTCATTATATTCAACTGGAATAACGCCAGTTTCTAAAATTTTATTTAAATCAAATTTTGTAGTTGTTGCTGGTTTTTCAAAATCTTTATTTTCTTTTTCATATTCCTTTAACATTTCATTAAAACTTTTCATTAAGTCATACATTTGCATTGAGTTTCCATAGTTTTTATTGACTTCTTCAAAAACAGTGTTAAAACGAGCATTAAATTCATAACTTAAAGCCTTTGCTTCTTGCTTAATTTTGTCATTTTGACTGTTATATGTGGGAATGCGACTAATATCAGGAGCATTCATAACAACAATGTTAGTAATTCCATTATTTAGCAATGTCAACATTGCATTTTTAATATTTTCCATTGCTTCAGCCATTTTTACAGCTTTATTAGCATCGCTTGTTCCCATCATTCCAAACAAATCATTTCCCCCAATTTCTAAAAGAACCAAATCAGTTGATTTAACTTTGTGCTGCTTGATAATTGCTTCTGCTTGGTCTTGAATTTTAAAATAATTTACAATCGCTCCCATAGGTCCACTAGCTTTTGCAGCTGTGGCTCCTCCAATCGCATAGTTTTTACCAAACTTACTTAAAGATGCTTGTCCTATTTTGTAATCAAATCCTGATTCAAATTTTTCAATTCCAAGTTTTGCAGCTAAATTTGCAGCAGCCGTATTTCCATTAGTGAACGAACTGTTAAAACTTGGTTCACTAAACTTAATTGTTGTTCCAAGAGCCATACTCAGCGCTGATGTCAATCCATTAACATCGCTTAAACTATCCCCTATTGTATAAAAATTAGTAAAAAGCCCAGTGTTATTTGAATCATCAATTGCCTTTGACTTATCAATATCTAGTCCAACCAAGCGATCAAAGTCAATATTCTTTTTTTGGGGAACTGTGCAAGCAGAAACTACAGCAATTGGTGATAAGGCTAAAATAATTGTTCCAATAATAGCTAAAAATCGCTTCATAAAATTATTGCCCACCCTTTTTACTTTTAACATTTACAGTCACAATTACAATTGTTCCACTAGTTAAAACAATTGGTGTAATAACCAATAACATTCATGTTCCAATGGCTGTAACAATAATTCCGCTTGTAAAATTAGGTTGATATAAATCATCAGCCGTAATTAAACTCGGCAAGTCAGCAGAAGTTAATGTTTTGTCTTTGAAAACCCCTGCTGCTTTAGCAATTGGATCATTTAAAGCATAATCAACATTTGCACGTTGAATATTAATAAATCAAACTTTGTTATTGACAATATAACTTCCTAATGAACTTGTTACATCAATTCCATTAAGTCCTGGCCCAGTATGCTTAACTTTCGAATCATAAAAGTTTTGCTCAATAGTAGTTTGTTTTTCTAAAGCTTCTTGATACATTTCAGTGTTTTTTAAATTAAAACTTAACATGTCTTTTGCAACACCTTTTTTAAAAATTCATGTAAATCCTGGATTGACATATCCATAACTATGAAATTCAGTTGCAAATGCCTTATCAAATTTAATTAAATCCATTGAAACATCATTTAAATCAATGTCTTGCTTATTTTTAATAGTTTCACCTCATCGAGCATCAAATCAGTTATCAATAAACTTGTTGTATTCATCAATTCGCTTCGAATTTGATTCTTTTGCACTGTATCAGTTAGTTGATGACAATGCATCAGCTTTATAACTACTTTTAATTGCTGAGTTAACAATCATTTCATATACCAAACTTGAACCATCAATAACAAATTTGTTTTTAGCAAAATTAGTGTTAATCTGTTTTTTGACACTGTTAATAAATTTATATGACTCAAGTCCCATTCCTGGAGTTACCAATCCCACAGAAATAATAGCAGTCGTTCCCATCCCGATTGCTGCCAAGACAATTGATATTCTTTTCCCTATTTTTTTCATATATCATACCTTCTTTTTATACTCTCAAAATGAGACTAATACTTCAAATACTTTAAATATTATATATGCTTAAAATAAAATATGTACCATTTTGATACATATTTTATTTTGGAAAACTATTTTTTAGTCATTTTTTCAGCAATTTTAATGAGATCTTGGGCCACTTCAAAATGCGCTCATTTTGTTGGATGCGCTTCATCAAAAAAGAAGTAGTTATCTAGTTGTTCTGGTTTAATATTATTGTTAAATTCAATTTCAACTGTGCATCGCTTAATTACAGCCCTAAAATCTCTTTTAATTGTTGTAGGAGCTTGTGAAGTGTCACCATCAAATTTTTTTAGCATGCACTTAAACTTTTTTTGAAGATCATAAAAATACATAGTATGACAATATTGAGTATTAACTTTAACAAACATTTTTTGAAGTTTTCGATTAAATTCTCTACTTAATCTTTTTGTTGTTTTGGCTAAAGGCGTATTTAGATATTTGGGTAGGCGGCTAATATCTGGAGCATTTGCCAATATAATTTTTTTTAAACCATTGTTTAGTAACAACAGCAGTGTTGACTGAATATTAGCTACTGCTTCACTAATCTTATTTCGTTGCTTGCTAATTGGAAGATCAACGATTTGAAATAAGTCATTACCCCCAATTTCAATAAAAAGTAAATCATTAAAACTAATTTTATGTTGCTTAAGAAGCGAAACTGCCTGATCTTTAATTTTGAAATTGTTAAGCATTAAACCAAATCCCGAAGAAATTTCTGCAGCTGTTGCTCCTGCAATTGCATAATTTTTCCCATGCTTAACAAAATGATTGTTCGCTGTTTGATAATCAAATCCAGCCGTAAAGTTTTCAACTTTAAAATGTTTAGCAACTAGTAGCGCTGCATTATCGCCATTTGTGTAAGAATTATTAACACTTGGGTAACTTACATTAATTTGTTTTCGCAAAGAAGCGCTAAAAACTGAAGTCAGACCATTAACATCGCTCAAACTGTCACCAATTGTATAAAAGTTACTCAACAATCCAAATGCTTGCGAATCATCGATTGCATTACTTTTATCAACTTGTTGTTTTAATAAAACACTTTGGTTTGTAGATTCAAAGCCATCAAGATATTTATTCGAGCGCAACTTTTTTCGGAAATTGCCGAGTATTCTAAAGTATGATTTCATTCTAGTCCCTCAATTCAATTTATTCTAATTATAGTTCATTGATCATTTAATATTTTTGTCAAAAATTTTTAGTTTATTTTGGTTATTATTTTACAAAATAGTAAATTATTTTACTAAATATGATAATAAAAAAAGAACTCCTAAGAGCTCTAAACTATTTCATAATGGAGCAGGTGAAGGGAATCGAACCCTCACAGTCAGCTTGGAAGGCTGAAGTTCTACCATTAAACTACACCTGCATGTTTAACACTCTTATATAATAAATAATTTTTATATGAGTGTCAAGATATTTTTTCCTTTTTTACAAAATTTTGATTATTTTCTTAATCCCAATTTTTCAATAATTGCTTTATAACGATTTACATCATTTCTAGCCAAAAAGTCTAATAAATGTCTTCTTTGAGCAACTTTTTTTAACAATGTTCTTCTTGTCGGAACATCTTTTTTATGTACTTTTAAGTGCTCAGTCATATTTGCAATATCTTCAGTTAAGATAGCTACTTGAACTTCAGCCAGACCTGTATTTTTTTCTGATCCACCAAATTCTTTAATTAATTCTAATTTTCTTTCTTTTGATACCATTGTGGTTTCTCCCTTTTATTTTGATTATTAGCGTTTTATCAAAGTAACATCTCGGGAAAGATAGAAACTTTGGTAAACAATCACCTATAAAATAATAACATAATAAACTTTTAAATACATTAGTTATTTTACTTTTATCCCTAGAAGATCATTAGCTGCTTGCTTATCGCCATTTTTCAATAATTTGCGAATCTTTGTAGATGAAATTTCATTTGCTCTTGGCTCAACTCAAACATTTTCTAATCCAAAAACAGCTTGCAAATCTATAACTGTTCCTTTACCTTGAGCTCCAAACCTAAAATCAGCTCCTTCAACAACTCTAACAATATTGAAAGTCTCTTTTAAAATATTGAGAAACGTTTCTTTTGGAGTATTAACTAATTCATCATTAGTCAGGACTTCTATAAATAATTCAGATTCATAAACTTTTTCAATATATTCTGCTTTTTGTTTTGTTGATGTAATACGATTCTCTTCATAATTTAAATAGTCATAAATATTTTGGCTAAAGCTGATAACAACCATGGGAAGGTCATAATATTGGCTTCATTCCTTAGCTTTTGCTAATACTTTTTGATGATATAGATGCATTCCATCAAAATTCCCAATTGTTGCAACAAATGGTCGTTTGAATTTGGCAATTTTTTTTGCAATCACTTTTAAATTATCAATTTCAATCTTAATTAGTTCCATAAATTTCCTTAGTTATTTAGTCCACCACGGCGGCATTTAAAGACATTATTTTGGTCACGTTCATAGCATGCCAAGATATTATGATGTTCGTCTTCGATAAAAACAAGATTATCAGAAGTGTTAAGGACAATTTTTTTACCTAACATGACGTCCTTAAGATTATCAGTTTTTACAATTGAATGCTGTTCATTTTGTAATACAGTGTGCAAATCAATAATATCCTTTTCACTAATATCATGCATATTTATTGCTGCATCAATTGTAAATGATCCTGATTTGGTGCGTTGCAAAGCTGTAACATGCGCAATTGTTTGCAAATCATTGGCAAAGTCAACAACTAAACTACGAACATAAGTTCCCTTTGAACATTTAACTTCTAAAGTAATTTCTTGTTTTATTTGGTCATAACCAAGTAATTTTAAACTTTGAATCGTAATATTTCGTTTTTGAATTTCGACCTCCCGATTATCAAGAGCATATTCATATAATTTCTTACCTTGAACTTTAATTGCTGAATAAATTGGGGGTGTTTGATCATAATTTAAACCGTCATATTTGGCAACAACTGCTTCAATTTGAGATTGACTAATTTCAAATGGCACCTGAGTATGTAAAATTTTTCCATCACTATCATAAGTATCTGTTGCTACAAATAGTTTCATAGTTACAATATATGCTTTATCTGCATTTAATAAATAATCGCTAACTTTAGTTCCATTATTAACTAAACAAATAACTACTCCTGTTGCCAACGGATCCAATGTTCCCGCATGCCCAACTTTTTTAATTCCTAAGCTACGCTTAACTTTTTGAATGACTCCATTAGTAGTAATTCCTGATGGCTTATTAACAATAATAACTCCCGATTTATTTATCATGCTCACATACTCTTTCTACAAAAAAATCAAGACTATGCTTGAACTTTTATTATTTACTATTTCAAATCTTTTAAAATTTTTTCAATTTTATTCGCATTATCTAACGATGTATCATAAATAAATTGCAATTCAGGAACTGCGCGAACTTGAATTTTTCTTGCTAAATTCATACGAATTTTTTTATGATTAAGTTCCAATTGTTCAGCTACGCTTTCTTGATCAATTTCAGAATTAAATGCCAAAAATGTATAATATATTTTCGCCATTTCAGAATCATTTGTTAATCTAACTTCAGAAATTGATACGGCTTTTAAAATTTCATTATCCATTTCACGATTTAAAATTAATGTCAATTCTCTCAAAATTAATGATTCTTTTCTTGCTTGAACTTTTTGATTTGCCATAATCGATACCTCTTCTTAACTTAATTATAACATTTCTGACTAGTTTATATAAAGTACTGAAAGCTAAAAAATTTTTGTCTTTACAGTATAAATACAAATTGTTTAGTCAATACTTTAATTGAAAACGATAAAATGTCAAAGCTTTTTATCTTCAAGCATAAACCAAAATGTCTGCAATTTCACCGCAGCCGCAAATTCCACAATTTGCTTTTTCTTCTTTCAATTCTATATTTGCTTTTAAAAACTCAGAGTATTTATTCTCTAAAGATTTCTCAACATGAATACCTTTACGTAATGAGATTAAAAGTGTTTTTCCGCTGTCCATCAAATCACTAATTTCACTTATTCCTAATTTGCTCATATCTTGAATTTCATACACATTTTTAACATCTTTTGCCATTTTTTCAATCCTCCTCTTTTATTTAAATTCTAACACTTACTATCAAAATACTAAACTTCACTATCTATCTTTAAGTTTTTCGCTTAAATAGAGGTTCTTCGCAAACTTTGAGATTTTTAATAATGAACTTGAATCAATGTATTTTTCTCATTTGATATTTATTCAATTATATTTGCGTACTCTGTTTTTCTACTACATTAGCAGTTCACACAAAGTCAAAAAAAATAACCTTACGGTTATTTTGTAGTTGTTTTAGTTTTTGATACACGATCTTTTGAAGCTCTCAGCATTTTTTCATTTGCCAAAGTTACAAAAGCACAAGGTAATGCAGTAATTACAAATGTGATTACTCAAGCAATTGCAAAGTTAGCAACATTCCCAGAACCAATATTTATAATAGCTCCAACCATTAAAAATATTAAATACATTAGTATCAATACAAATGATGCTCCTCCAGTAAAGTTAGCAATTCTCAAATTCAATTTAACGAATTTATTTTTCTTAAATACTAGTGATAGTAATAATCCTAAGATTTCAAAAACTGCAAATAAGCAAACTAGTAATAATCCAAAGATTCCAAGATAGTAAGCAGCTGATGCTCATCAAGCACGAGCACCCCCTAAATTTGATAATGTTGCTAGTGTATAACTAATACCATCAAAGTTAAATTTGATTCCGTAAAGTCCAACGATTACAGCAATAAAGAAAATAGTCCCAAAAACAATGGCCATAATTTCTTTAATTCCGAATCTCGTATTTTTTGTTGTTGTCATTTAATATACCTCCGTACTTATAAAGTATTATACCTTAGATTTTATTTAAGCCAAATTGCTTAAACACTTTTTTTAATTTCTTCTTTGTAGGCTTCAATTATGTCGCCTTCTTTAATATCATTAAAGTTTTTAATTGTTAGTCCACCTTCAGAACCAATTTTTGCTTCCTTAATATCTTCTTTTTGATGTTTTAAAGAAGATATTTCTCCTGTATAAGCAACTATTCCATCACGTAGGATACGAATACGAGCATTACGAGGAATCATTCCATCTACAACATGGAATCCGGCAATAACTCCAATATCTGTGTGTCTAAATAGAGCACGAACTTCAGCTTGCCCTAAAACAACTTCTTCAATAATTGGATCAAGCATGCCTTTGGCAGCATCTTCTAATTCTTCAATTACTTTATAAATAATATTATGCAAACGAATATCAACTCCGTCTTCTTCAGCTTTACGACGAACTGAAGCATCTGGACGAACATTAAATCCATAAACAATTGCTGATGATGCCATCGCTAAAGTAATATCAGAATTAGAAATAGCCCCAACTGATCCACGAATAACATTTAACTTAACACCAGCAATATCAATTTTTGCTAATGATCCCTTTAGGGCCTCAACCGATCCTTGAGTATCAGCTTTGATAATTACGTTAATGTTTTTCAATTCACCTTGATCAATGTGATTTTTAATTTGATCTAATGTAAAGGCCTGCTTTGATTGTTGTTCGGCTGCACGCTTTTTATCAATTTGTGCTTCAGCTATTTGACGGGCCATTTTTTCATCATTCATTACGATGAATTTATCTCCAGCATTTGGAACTGAATTAAGTCCAAAAATTACTACTGGGCGAGATGGTTCAGCTTTAAGAACTTTTTTATGGTTTTCATTTTCCATATTTTTAATAGCTCCAAAAGCTCCCCCTGCAACAACCATATCACGCATTTCCAAAGTTCCTGATTGAACAAGAATTGAAGCAACTGGTCCTCTTGACTTATCTAGATGTGCTTCAAGAACAACTCCTGAAGCAAATTTGTTAGGGTTGGCACGGTAATCTTTAATTTCAGAAATAAATAAAATTGTTTCTTGTAATTCTTCCAAACCTTGCTTTTCTTTAGCCGATCCCAAAATAAACGGAATGTCTCCTCCATATTCTTCAGCTACTAATCCATAGTTCATTAATTCAACTTTAACTTTTTCTGGATCTGCTCCTGGCTTATCACACTTATTGACAAAAACAATAATTGGAACTTCGGCCATTTTAGCATGATCAATGGCTTCTTCTGTTTGAGGCATCACCCCATCATCAGCTGCCACAATTAAAATTACAATATCAGTGGCATTAGCACCACGGCTTCGCATTTCAGTAAAAGCCTCATGTCCTGGAGTGTCAATAAAAGTAATTTTTTTACCAGAACTATGAACAACTTGGTAAGCTCCAATTGCCTGAGTAATTCCTCCAGCTTCAGATGCAGCAACATCAGCATTACGCATTGAATCTAGCAATGTTGTTTTACCATGGTCAACGTGCCCCATAATTGTAACAATTGGAGCTCGGTCAACCAAATCTTCAGGTTTATCTGCTACTTGCAATTGTTCAAAAATATTTTCCTTTGTTAGCGACTCTTCTTTTTTAAAGTCAAATCCAAATTCTAGAGCCAATTCCCCCATTTGTTCTTCACTCAACATCATATTTTGGTTCATCATTAATCCTTGATTAAAAAAGAATTTCAAAATATCAGCTGTTGACTTTCCAACTTTTGAAGCAAATTCAGTAACTGATAAAGGTCCTGTATAAACAAACACTCCATCGATTAAACCTGTTGCAACCTCTTCTTTAAGTTGTTGTTTAATATGTTTTGTATGCTCTTTTGCTTTTGCCTTGGCAGCAGCCGAATTAGTATTTCTGTTATTGTTTTTGTTGTTTTTATTTATAGCCATGTAAATTTTCCCCTTTCTTTTACTGTTTAATTGTAGATTTAAGCAACTTAACAAAATTTTGTTCTTTAAATCCTACAGCGACAATAGTGGTTCTTCCACACGCTTGAGCAAGTTCTTCAACTGTCAAAATATCATCTCAATATTCAACTTCGTTAAACTTGCATTTGTCAGTTATTTTCTTCTTTTGACTTGGACCCATATTTGATCCAATAATGACAAATGTCACTTTTTTCCCTTTGATGAAGTCTAATAATTTTGCCCCATAAATAACGTTTCGTGACCCATAGGCCATTCCAATGGCATTTAATAATTTTTGTTTATCCATTGATAACCTTTTCTAATTCCATATAAATGTTTTGATCAATTCGTACTTTTAAGCCTCGAGACAATAAATTAAGTTTTTTGACTATCTTAAATGATTCTAGATCACCTTTAACGTAAACTCCACGGCCCTCTGCTTTATAAGTTAAATCTATAAATATTTTACCTTCTTTATTTTTAACAATGCGAATTAAGTCTTTTTTTGGCAACATTTGTTTTGAAGCAATATCTTTTCTTAAGATTAGATTTTGATATTTCATCTTAATTAATCGTAGTACTTATCGTAGTCAGCAATTTCTTCTTCATCAAAATCAGTTTCTTCAGTTTCCTCAATTACATTTTCAAATTCCTTTAATTTTGCAGCAATTTCGTCCAAATTATGATCTTCTGCTAACTCTTCATCTACTGCTTCGTTTTGAACTTTTATTGGCTCAGGAATTGTTGCAAACTCCAATTCTTCAATTTCATTTTCTAACTTAATTTCATCTTGCAAGGCTGCCAATGCATCAACATCAAAAACTGGTTTTTGACTTGCTCTTGGTTTTGATACTCTTGGATTACCAGCAGTTTTTTCACGACGTTTATTAATGTTTGCTAAAAACTCTGGATTTGATAATTCAGCTTCTGAAATATTTCCGTTTCACAAAATTTCGACCTTATCTTCTAATGCATTTGCATATGAATAAATATTGACACGAATTTTTAGCAGGTTAGCTACTAAACGTGCAGCAATTCCAGATTTACCAATAGCCAATGATAATTGTTCATTAGGAACAATTACATCACATTCACCATTTTCTTCATCAACACTAACTGAAATAACACGAACTGGTGCCATTGCGTTCATAATAAAGTTTTCAACTAATGAATCTCATTTAACAACATCGATTTTTTCTCCACGAAGTTCAGATGAAACATTGTTAATACGTGCCCCATGAGAACCAACTACAGCTCCAATTGGATCTACAAATTCGTCATGTGAATATACTGCTACTTTAGCACGTTTTCCAGCTTCACGAGAAACTGCTTTTATTTCAACGATTCCTTCACTTATTTCTGGAACTTCTTGTTCCAATAATTTTGCTAAAAAGTTTGGCGCTGTACGCGAAACCATCACTTGTGAAAACTTATTGTCTTTAGCAACTTCATCAATATATAAAGTTACATATTCGTTAACTTCAAACTTTTCACCATTGATAGTTTTTTGATTTCATAATGAAGCAACAGTTCCGTCAATATCAACTAAATATGATGTCCCTTGCTCATTCATTCCAGTAATCTTACCTTTAATAATTTCACCTTGTTTATCAATAAACTTGGCATAAACTTTTGCACGTTCTGCACCTTTTATTTTTTGTTGAACAATTTGACGAACTTGAAATACTGCTAGTCTTGAAAAGTCTTCGTTAAATTCAATTGGACGTCTAATTAAATCGTGCTCTGAAAATTCTTGACCAAATTCTTTTTTAGCATCAGCTGGAGTGATTTCTAATCAATCATCTTCAACTGTATTTAAAACTTCCAATTCTTGGAACATTTTAATTGCCCCAGTTGACTCTTCGATCTCAACTTGAATAATCGCATCTGTATCAAAGAAACGTTCAAAAGCTTTTTGAAATCCTTCAACAATTCCTTCAAATATTGTATTTTTATCAATACCTTTTTCTTCAGCAATTAAGCTAATTGCCTCTAATAATTCTGCACCATTTACCATGCTATCCCCCTAAAATTTAACTGCATATCTAACAGTTTTTATATCTTCTCATTTAAATAACGCTTTTTTCTTTTGACCTTTAACAAAGAATTCAATTTTAAATTCTTCAGTCTGATTATTAAAGTCTACTAGTATTCCTTCAAATGTTGATAAATTTTTAATACTTGCTTGTAGTTCTACATAAATATATTGACCAACAGCCTTTATCATTTCTTCAAAATCTCGAATTGATTTTTCAATTCCTGCACTAGCAATTTCTAACATGTAAGGTTCCTTAATAGAATCAAATTCATCCATTGCAATTGACAGCTTTTCGTTGACTGCAGTTAGCGCATCAAAATCTAATGGCTTATTCGGTTGATTTAGATCTTCAACTAAGATTTGTAAAATATCACTTTCAAAATCAACAAAGTTATTAACTTCATAAACTCTTAAATGATGTTCTTTTAAAATGACATTTGCCATTTCAATAATTGTCGTTTTTATGTTTGAAAAATTTTTCACTAAGTTCTCCTCTCATAAGGTCAATAAGAAAGCAAGCCTTTCGGCTTGCTTAAAATCTATCAATCTTATATTTAAATATTAACACTTATTAATAAAAGATACAAACATTTTTTTAAATTTAATAAGGCTTTTAAAACAATTACGCAAGAAGTAAAAAATGAGTTGATGACTATAAAAAAGATTAGGGCAAGAAGCATTTTAAAGAAGTCAAATAAAGTTTAACTTTATGAATAAGTAAAAAAGAGTTAATTCCATTGTTTAAGTAATTTTTGTGTTAAAAAAAGAAAAACGAATTGCTAAATTCAATAATAAAAAGGCTTAAAGATTGGTAAAAAATAACTAATGTTGATGATGAAATAGATAGCGTTAAGCTTTAAGCAGTTAATGAAAAGCACAGCATTACCTTTTCAATTTCAGCGACGATAGGTCTTGTAATTCATGCGAAATTATTTAATAAAACTGCAAATGCTGTTTTTTTTGTTATTCTATTAATAATAAAAAAAGGAGTCATTATGAAAATTGAATTTAAAAAATTTAATGAACTAGCAAATAAAGAAATATGAGAAATATTTAAAAATCGAAGTAAAGTTTTTGTAGTAGAACAAGAATGATTAGCATGTGACATTGATGATAATGATTTGATCGCAACACACATGATGATAAAAACTGAAAATGGTGAATTAGCTGCATATTTAAGAATTTTTGATCTTGATGATAACTCAATAACGTTTGGAAGAGTTTTAACACCACAAAAGTTTAGAGGTCAAGAAATAGGTAAAGAATTATTAAAAAATGTTATTATTTGGCTTAATAAAAATGCGCCTAAAAAAGATATTAAAATAAGTGCTCAATATCGACTTTTAAATTTTTATAAAAAATTTGGATTTATAGAAAATTCTGAAGTTTTTGACGATGATGGTATAGCTCATATTAAAATGATAATTAAAAGATAAAATAACTATTTGAAAGTTTTGAAATTAATATAATTCTCCTTGTATACAAAAATGATAAAAGACAACTCATCATTGAAATAGGTATGCAAAGAGGGTTTTTTTATAATTACTAAAGAAAATCTATCAGTGATCTTATCACCTCAAGAAAAAAGCCATTTCAATAATGAAAAGGCTTTTTTTAAAATAATATTAGCAGTGTAAAAATTCAAAACAAAGAGTGAAATATTGGTGTTGTCACTGATAACAGTGTTTCAAAATTAGCTAAAAATAGTACTATGTTACAGTTTTAAAATACGTTTATTCCAAGTTATAAAAACATCTTAAACGCCAAAAATGGTAAACCAAATAATAATTTAATTAAGTTTTCAATTAATGCTTAATGCATTATTTCATATTTTTAACGTCCATTAGAATTTGCATCATTTGGTGAGTTAAAATCAGAACTTTGATTTTGTTGATATACGATTACTGGCTCAGGTTTTGTTGCTGAAGCTACAAGGATGAAAACTCCACCAATCCCACTTACTAACAATAACGAAACAACCCCTAATCCAATATGAGATACTTCTTGTGGTGTATCACATTCGTTGTATGCACGCTTACTAGCAATTGTTGCTGGAATACATCATAATAGTGGAATAATTAAAATTCCTAATATAACTGTACAAATAAGGTTAAAAATATACGCTATTAAATACAAAGATTTGCGGGTGCTTGGTTGTTGAGGATATCCATAGTTATTGGAATTTTGTTGTTGATTATTCATAATTTCTCCATTTCATTTTATATATTATATTACATCAATTCGAAAATTTGCAATTGGCATACGAATTTTTTCCTTTACTCGTGAATTTGCAATTGTCTCATCGATTTTGCCCAAAGCTAATCCAACAGCTACTTGTTGATTTTTAGTAATCAAACCATGCTGCTGCAAAACATTTTCTAAAGCTAATTTATCTAGTCCTTCATGCGGGCAGGAATCAATATTTAAGCTGGCAGCTGCTACAATTCCAACTCCCAAAGCAATATATGATTGTTTCATACTTCATTCTTCGGCTAAGCCAATTGTTTGGGGACTACCAAAACGAGTATTTCATACATTATAGAAATTTTTCAAAAATGCTTCACGTTTTGCTAAGTCATCTTTAAAAATTAGACTTGTTGTATATGGCATTGTTTCATCACAAATTATCTTTGCCTTGTCATTTACAAAAATAATATATGCTGATGCTTGAGTAAAATTATCTTGATTATAAAAAATTTTATTCAAACTGTCTTTAAATGGCCCTTTTTTCATAACGACTACTCGAGTATTTAAAGCTCCATAACTAGCTGGTGACATACGAATAGCTTCAATGATTTGATCTAAATCATCATCAGCAATTTCATAGTCTGTTTGGAAGCGACGAGCGCTACGACGTTCTTCCATTAATTGTTTGACAGTTTGATTCATATCTCTCCTTTTGTTAAAAAAATATCGAACCGTTGGCTGGTTAATTCGATATTATATATTTTACCCTATTTATTGTAGTTTGGTGCTGCTTGAATCATTTTTACATCATGAGGATGAGATTCAACTAAGCCTGCATTGGTAATTTGAACAAACTTTGTGTTTGTTCTTAACTCTTCAATTGTATGACTTCCAGTATATCCCATTCCTGAACGCAATCCCCCGAGCATTTGAAAAACAATTTCAGCTAATGGGCCTTTATAATTAACCATTGATTCAATACCTTCTGGAACTAACTTTTTAGCTCCTTTTTGAAAATAACGATCACTTGATCCACGACTCATTGCAGCCAAACTGCCCATTCCCACATATGTCTTATATGAATTACCATCAATATGAATAACATCACCAGGTGACTCTTCAGTTCCTGCAAACATTGAACCAAGCATGACAGTATTCGCACCAGCCCCTAGCGCTTTTACAATATCACCAGAATACTTAATTCCTCCATCTGCAATAAAGGGAATATTATGCGTTTGGCAATATTCATAAGTATTGGCAATTGCGCTAATCTGAGGTACACCAACTCCAGCAACAACTCTTGTTGTACAAATACTTCCTGGTCCAATTCCAACTTTAACAGCATTTGCCCCAGCTTCAACTAAAGCCTTGGCTCCAGCTGTTGTTGCAATATTTCCTGCAATAATTTCTAATTCAGGATATTTTTTACGAAGAGATTTAACAGTCTTTAAAATTCCTTGAGAATGACCATGGGCCGAATCAACAACAATAAAGTCGACTCCAACGGCAATTAATTTTTGGACTCTTTCTAGCGTATCCAAACCTGTTGAAACAGCAGCTCCGACTAGTAAGCGTTTTTGAGTGTCATAAGCTGGATTCATGCCTTCTTCAACTTCAAATTTAAAATTTTTGACAACTTTTACTTCTTTAGCCTGGTTTTCAATACTCAGGTTTTTGTGAATCACTCCAACTCCACCGAGTTGGGCCAAGGCAATTGCCAATCGATGTTCAGTGACAGTATCCATAGCCGCTGACACAAATGGAATATTTAAACTAATGTTATTTGTTAAACGAGTTTTCAAACAAACTTCATTTGGCAATACATCGCTGTAGCTGGGAACTACTAAAACATCATCAAAAGTAATTCCATGATCTACTAATTTATTATTTAAGCTATTGTTTTTTCCCATATTTATTCCCATTCTATTGTTCCTGGAGGTTTTGAAGTTACATCATAAACAATGCGATTAACATGTTTAACTTCATTAATAATTTTATTAACTACTTTATCAATAAAGTCTCATGGTAGATGACTAGCAGTTGCTGTCATAAAGTCAACCGTATCAACGCTTCTCAAAGCTGCCACAAATTCGTATGTACGATTATCGCCCATGACTCCTACTGTTTTAACAGGAAGTAAAACAACATGAGCTTGTTGGACTTTAGTATATAAGTCTGCTTCGTGAAGAGCTGATATAAAAATGTCATCGACTTCACGCAAAATATCACATTTCTCTTTTGTAACTTCACCAATTACACGAATTCCCAATCCTGGCCCGGGAAATGGGTGACGATCAATCATTTTATCAGGAATTCCCAGTTCACGACCAACCTTACGAACTTCATCTTTAAACAAATCACGAATTGGTTCCAATAACTCGAATCCTAAATCTTCAGGTAATCCCCCAACATTATGATGTGACTTAATTGTTTTTGAACTATGCCCTTCTTTTGAAGATTCAATGACATCAGGATAAATTGTACCCTGCGCTAATCATTTGGCATCTCGACTCATCTTGCGTGCCTCTTCGGTAAACACATCAATGAATAATTTTCCAATCATCTTGCGCTTTGTTTCAGGCTCGCTAATTCCACGAAGATTTTTGTAAAATAACTCGCTTGCATCAACCATTTTTATATTCATATCAAAATTTTTAGCGTAAGTATCCATTACTTGTAGAGCTTCATTTTTGCGAAGTAATCCTGTATCTACAAAAATACATGTTAGCTGTTTTCCAATTGCTTTTGATACTAAAGTAGCGGCAACTGATGAATCAACTCCTCCACTCAAACCCAAAATTACTTTGTCATTACCAATTTTTTCCTTAATCTGAGCAATTGCTTTTTCAATAAAGGTTGACATATATCAGTCCTTTTTGGCTTTAGCAATTTTAAAAATAAAATTATTAAGTATTTCTGCTCCAAATTCAGAATGAGTTACTTCTGCATGAAACTGAATTCCATAAATATTTTGATTTTTATGCTTAATTGCTGCAATTGAATTATCAGAATGCGCAATTTGATAAAAATCATTAGGAATGGTTGTTAAATGATCAGCATGACTCATTCAAACATTTTTTGAATTAGGAACATTGTCAAATAAAATATTTGATAGATCATCAATAACTAACTGTGCCTTTCCAAACTCTTGTTTAGTAGCAGCTTCAACAGTTCCTCCAAATAAATGTGTAATTAGTTGTAGTCCATAGCAAACTCCCAAAACTGGATATCCAGCCTCTAAAATTTCTTTGTCAACCATATATGCATTTTCTTCATAAACACTGGCTGGCCCCCCTGATAAAATGATTCCTTTTAAGTTGGGGTATTTTAATAAATCAGCTTTAGTCAAATTAAAGTCAACTACCTCTGCTAAGACATTTTGTTCTCTAATTCTGCGAGCCAATAATTGCGTATATTGACTTCCATAATCCAAAATAATGATTTGTGTTTGTTGCATATTTCTCCTTTTTATTAAATAAAAAACTCGTCAGAATGTTGCAAAAAGTATGCAAAAAACTTCTCCACGAGTGCTAAGTCTTATAGATTCGTATTGGTACGACGTAGAGACACCAACCCATTATGTTGGCTTATACAAGTTTTTTATATTAAATTGTTATTTTAAATAATACTCCCTTTGTTAGAAAACTACAACTGTATAAATAAAAAAACTTAGCAAGCTAAGTTTTAAAATTCAAATGTTAATTGTTCATCACTTGATAATGAATCAGTAATTCGCAATTCATCAAAGATTTTTAATTGTGTCTGAGTTACTTGAGTTCGATTTTTCAAATCAGCTACTGATGCAATCGCTGATATTTCTCGAGCTTTAACAATTGATTCAGCCACTGTAATTCCTAGTGAGTCAATAATATTAAATGGCGGAATAATTGTTTTTTCCTTAGTTTGCGGATTCTCAACAACAACAAATCTTGAAGCTTGTGAAACTTTAAAATCAATATTTCCAAACTTAATTCCACGAGAAAACATTTCTAGCATTATTTCATAAACTACCATTAAATCTTCATCTTTTTTAGTAAGTTTATCACCATAAGATCCTGCTGATCGTGCCTCTAATTCTTTTAAACGATTGTTAACAGCTTCATAACCTCCAAGAGAAACTTTCAAATCAAATGCATCTGCTCTGGTAGATAAGAAAGTGGCATAATATTCGGCTGGATAATGAATTTTGTATCAAGCAATTCGATATGCCATCAAAACATAAGCAGTCGCATGTGCTTTGGGAAACATATATTTAATTTTCAAACATGATTCAATATATCAGTCTGGAACATTGCAGGCTTTCATTGCATCAATTCACGGTTTTTTAAGACCCTTACCTTTACGAACAGATTCCATAATCGTAAATGCCATTGATGAATCCAATCCCATTGACATTAAGTACACCATAATATCATCCCGACATCCAATGACCGTTGAAATGTTGGCCTTATTTTCTTTAATTAAGTCTCGAGCGTTTCCTAATCATACATCGGTTCCATGTGATAATCCTGAAATTTGAACCAAATCTGCGAAAGTTTTTGGACTTGTTTCTTTAAGCATTCCTCTAACGAATTGAGTTCCAAACTCCGGAATCCCAATTGCTCCAGTTGTTTCACCATTAATTTGATCAGGTTGAATTTTTAGAGAACTCAATCCTGAAAATAACGAATAAACTTGCTTATCGTTTGTTGGAATTGTCATTGGATCAACTCCCGTAATGTCTCTTAGAATTCTTAAAGCGGTCGGGTCAACATGCCCCAATATGTCCATCTTTAATAAATTGTCATGAATTGAATGGAAATCAAAGTGTGTTGTTTTTCAACTTGATGATGTATCATCAGCTGGATAATTGATTGGTGTAAAGTCTTCAATTTCATATTCAGAGGGTAAAATAATAATTCCTCCAGGGTGTTGACCTGTCGTACGTTTAACACCTTCAGCTAAACTGGCTAGACGCTCAATCTCAACTTTACGAGGTTGATTTTCATATCCAAATTTTTCTTCATAATATGCTTTAACATAACCAAAAGCCGTCTTTTCGGCAACTGTTGAAATTGTTCCAGCACGAAATACATTATTTTCTCCAAACATTTCTTTAGTAAAATTATGAGCAACTGGTTGATATTCACCTGAAAAGTTTAAGTCAATATCGGGAACCTTGTCTCCTTCAAATCCTAAAAAAGTTTCAAACGGAATATCATGTCCATCGCCAACTAAACTTGATTTACATTTAGGACATTGAGCTGGTCGTAAATCATAACCACACTTAACCTCTGCTGGAGTATTAAAATCGGAATATTGACAAGTTTCGCAGCGATAGTGCGCTTTCAGTGGATTTACTTCAGTAATTTTTGACATTGTCGCTACAAATGATGAACCAACTGATCCTCGCGAACCAACTAAATAACCATCATCTAATGATTTTTTAACAAGCAAATGTGAAATTCAATAAACTACTGAAAAACCATATTTGGTAATTGAATTCAACTCTTTTTCTAAGCGAGCCTCAACGATTTCAGGAAGATCTGAACCATATAATTCATGCGCTGTTTCATAGCACTTTGCTCGCAATTTTTCGTTAACATTTTCAATTGATGGTGTATACAGACCTTCTTTTACTGCTTCAATGTTGGGTTCTACCATACTAGAAATTAAATTACTATTTTCAATAACAATTTTATTAATTAATTCCTGATCTTCTAGTCAAGCAAACTCTTTTAGCATTTCATCAGTAGTACGTAAATGTTGATCTGGGTTGTCCTTCACACGACCCTTGTAATCAAATAAGGGATGACGTGTTCCACCTAAACCTTTAGCATTAATGTACACTTCACGAATTTGTTTCAATTCAGGATTTACATAATGTGCATCACTTGTAGCAACAATAATTTTGTGATATTTTAAAGCTGCCGCAATAATTATTTTGATAGTTCGCTTAAGTTCTTCTTCATTTAAAGAATCATTTTGTAAAAGATTTTTATAAACACTTAATGGTTGTAATTCTACATAATCATAATCTTGAATTCGCTTCTCAAGTTCAGACAATGTATTAGTTCGAGCCATTTCAAAAATTTCTCCATTAACACAAGAAGTCCCTAATAAAAGATTTCCCTCATTGCGAGCTTCAATAAGTATGTTTTTAAAAATTTTTGGCCCTCCAAAAAAATTATCAGTATGTGATTTAGAAACAAGCTTGTACAATTTTTTTAATCCCGCCTGATTTTTAACTAAAACAGTAGTATGAAAACCTCGCGTTTTAATATAATTCATATTTTCTTTATCATTTTGCGGATGAATTTTTGCTCAATCAGAATCAAGATTTATATCCATTATTTTACGCATGTTAGCTCACATATGTTCATAAATATCTGTTAAAACATCAGCATCATAGTCTCCACGGTGAGCCACTTTTTCATCATAAAGAATTCCATTTTTTTTGGCCACAGTTCCTAGACGGTGATTTTTTAACCCTGGATACATTGCTCGTGCAATTGTTAAGGTATCAATTACCGTATTTGTTAGCTCGGGATATCCCAATTTTTGAGCATAGCTATTTAAAAAGTTGAAATCGAAGTTTGCATTATGAGCGACTAAAATTGCACCATCGATAATTTCATAAATTTGCTTAAAAGCTTCAGCAATAGGCGGTTTATCTTCAAGCATTTCATCAGTTATATGTGTCAAATCTTTTGTAAACTGTTTAAGTTTTTGTTCTGGTTTAATTAAGATATCTATTTGTTTACGTTCTCCAGTTTTGTAGTTATAGACAACTGCTCCAAACTCAATAATTTCATCAAACTCTGGAGATAGTCCAGTTGTTTCCAAGTCGTAAACTACCAATTTTGTCTCACGTAAACTTTGATTCTTGGGATTTTTGACGTATCAAAGATCATTTGGTAGCATTGTCATTTCTAGACCATAAATCATTTTCATTTGATTATTAGAATCACGCTTCTTATTAATAGATTTAATAGCTGCATAGGCATCTGGAAATGATTGAACATTATTATGATCAGTTAGTGCCAAAGCATTCCATCCTCATTGATTTGCTAGATTAGCGTAATCTTTAAAATCAGAAATACCATCCATAGCTGACATTTTAGAGTGAATGTGTAATTCTACACGCTTGTTTTTTGCCAAATCTTTACGAACTTCAACATTTTTTTCAATTTTGCAAAAATTATCAATATAAAAGACTTGCTCTTGATCATATTGAGAATAACTTGTTTTTCCCTTCAAAGCAACTCAATCGCCTTTTTCAATTCGCAATGCTTTCATTTCTTTGGCATTATCAGCAGCTGCTTCTTCATCAGTTAGACTATCAAATAAACAATCACTTTCATCTTTTCCAAAGTAAGTTGCCTTGATTGAAGATTTGTGATCAGTAATTCCCAAAATATAAATTTTTCTTCCAGCTCGAGAGACTCTAATTTCTTTGGTCATTACCATTCCATGAATAACTACATTTTGAGCATCATTATCAATATCAGCAATTGATTTATAAGTAGGTTCATCTAATTTGACAAAGTTTTTTTTAAACACTCTATTATTAGTTTGATAAACTTGTCGGTTTGTTTCAATATTAGTTCTAATTGACTGCTCAAACTGAGCCTTCTTTTCAACAATTAGCTGATAGTTCTTTTCATGTTTTTTCCAATACTCTTCTTCATTACTTTGATCAACTTCAATGCTAAAATTTAAGTTTTTAAATCCACATTGCTTTAATTTGGCATCACAATATTTTGTTAATACTTCAAATTCAGCTTTTTGTGATAAGGATTCAAGTTTAAAGATAATTGTTTGATTATCAATGTCAAAAGTATAGCCTTCGCGGTCAACAAAATTTCAGCAACCTCCCTTTTCTTGAGCCTTGCTGTTTTTAATTCATTCCAAATATTCTCAAACAATTTCTTTTTCAATTTGCTGATGCTTGACATCCAAAATTAGTTTCATTGGGACATAATCATTTTTTTTGAAAGCGTAATTTATTTGCTCAATAATGCGAATTGGTAAAAAATTATTTATACTTATATGAACATAGGCTTTTCCTTTTAATTTAGAAATCTTAATTTGTTCAACTAAGTCGGCATTTTCAAAATAGCTTAGGTCAAGGTCATCAAAGTTAATTGACAATTTGTCAAAGATATTTTTAATTGCTTTATTCATAAGTAGAGTTCCTTTCTAACCGATTAGTATGTCTTTTAAAGTGATAATAATAAATAATCCAGCAAATAATAACGCTCCAATTGAATAGACCACTAGTTTAAACTTTTTATTTAATGGCTTTTTAGTAACAGCTTCTACACCATTTTCTAAAAAGCGATACCCGTCAAGTGGAGGAATTGGAATCATATTTAGCATAAATAAGTTTGCTGAAATCCCAGCCACATATAAGAAAAATGTTGTTGGTGAATCCATTACTGTCGCTGTTTGATTAGCCATTCCCAATGGTCCTGATAAGGCCTGAATATTACCAGTAAATAACATACCTAAGCCTTTTAGCAATGCAATTGACTGATCAAATGTTTCTTTTCATCCATAACCATAAGCACTTCCAACTGATTTGAAATATCTTGTAGGAGCAGCAACACCCATACTAATTTTATTTTGCTGTTTTCAAGCACTAATAATTTCTTGATCCTCGTCTTTATCAAGTTTATAAAATTCACTGTTATCGAGACTATAAACTTTTTGAACTTTTCCCGAATAGCGCTCAATTTCAACAAATGAGAACTTTAGTTGAAAACGCTCAAAATTCTCAGGATTATTGAACGCCTTATTTTTTAACTCCTCAATCAATGGATACACAATTTCTTTATAAGTAGGTCCTAAATCATTTACTTTATAATCTCGATAATGTTTAAAAGATTCTTGCTCATTTTCAAATCTAAATTCTCATCCCGTTATTGCATACTGTTGTGCATCAGGACTAAATCCTTTTCCTTCTTCACTAAGTTTATTGTTAATAACTTTATAAGCAATGCTATTGTCAGAAAATTTTTGTCCATAAAAATTCATATCATTTGTTTTATATCCATTGGCCATAAAAATTGTAGTAATTAAAAACATTGCAATAATAAAGTTCATTAACGGACCTGCAATAATGAATAAGGCTTTTTTTCAACGAGCAATATAATCAATTTTTCGACTATCAGGAATTTGCATTGCTTCTTCTTCTCGACCCAATGGTGGCTCAGCAGCATCAGAGGCAATTGAAACAAAACCACCAATTGGAATTAGTCGAATTGAGTATCAAGTTTCTTTACCCTTTTTGGTAAATAGTCGTGGTCCAAATCCCAAAGACAGCTCATAAACATAAGCTTTTGATAACTTTGCTACAACAAAATGGCCAAGCTCATGAAGCATAATCAAAAATAAAACTGCGATAATTCCTACAAAAAAAGCAATAATAATTAATCCTGTACTCATATGCTCTCCTTAATTTTTAGTTAACATTAATTCATGTCAGCAAAGTCAAAATATAAATCATAAAAAATACTAAATAAAATGAATCGAGTCTATCAAGTATTCCTCCATGACCAGGAATTAAATTAGAATAATCTTTAATTCCCAAATTACGTTTAATTGCACTAAACAAGAGATCACCTAATTGCCCAGTTATTGAGATAGCAACTGTCATAAAAATAAATATTAACACAGGTATTCATGCGGTTTCTGCATTAATAAGGGTATATAACACTCCAAATAATGGCGCAAATTTTTGAGTATCTTCAATAAACAACAGTGAAACTGAAAACGTTATTCCAATTAAAGTAGCAGCAGCAGTCCCAATAATTGCTCCTTCTCATGATTTATTTGGACTTATTCTTGGTGACAACTTATGCTTACCAAATTTTGAGCCTCCTAAGTATGCAAAAGTATCAGTAAAAATAATTGTGCACCAAATTCAAATTATGGCAGTAAAAGAATACGTTGGGGTATTGTCGGTTAGTTGAATAACATTGTTTTGATATATTTTGTTAACTGGTTCTAAATCAAATACAGTAGTCGTAGTTGGTTCAATATAAATAACCGATAAAGAAATAGTTGTAAAACCCTTCATCGCAAATACAATAATTAAAGTTATTGCAAAAATTAATAATCCTTGTTTGTAAGTTCCTCGTTTAAGTTGCGTAGGATCTTTGGCTGGTCGTTTTTCAGTTTTTCATCCAACAACTCATAATATTATAAAAACTAAAAGCAACACTAAAGTACAAATTACAGGACTACGCATTATGTTTAAAAGATTTTGATTAAGCCGATTATAATAAAATAAATCATTTAAGAATTCCATTTGGCCAAAGGGCCAAAAAAATAAAAACAAAGCGGTAATTATAAATAGTAATTGAACTCCTCATTTTTTAATTCCGACTGCTCTATTAAACTCATAAATACTTGCACCAATCAAACAGCAAGTTGATAATAAAGACAAATATCCAAAAATATTTGCTAATAAACTGCTTTCTCCTTGCTTACGATTAATTTCGGTATGCAAAATCGGAAGAAGCAAATAAATAATCATTAAAATAACTAAAAAAACTGCTGATATAAGACGAACTTGAAGATTAGTTTTTGCTTTTTTAGGAGTTAAACTAGATTCTTGAACTGTTTTTTTAGATGTTGAGTTCATTTTTTCCTCCTGCATGTAAAATATTTAAATTAATTTTAACATTTTTAGAGCTTATTTTGACATTCTAAAAAATATAAGCCCAGAACTTTTGTCTTTTAATATTATAAAGGAATTCAAAATAGAAAAAACCGAAAAAGTTCCGGTTTTATTTTTTTATTGGTGCTGAAAAACCACTTGCATATGATATTTATACAAATTTGGTAATTCTTTCTGAAATTATAGTTTTCTAATTAAATTACTTAACAATAATCAATTCACGTGGTGATGTTGTTAACATTTCATATCCATCAGATGTGACTAAAAGATCATCTTCAATTCTAACTCCTCCAACCCCTGGAATATAAATTCCTGGTTCTACGGTAATTGTCATGTTAGCTTCCAAAATTGTTTGCGAAACGCCATTTTCATAAGGCTCTTCATGAATTTCTACTCCGATACCATGTCCTAATCCATGATCAAAATATCCTTCATAACCCGCTTGAGCAATAAAATTGGCAACTTCACGGTGAATATCACCGGCATTTTGTTTTGCTTTAACTAAACTAATCCCCAAACTTTGAGCTTCATAAACTGTTTTGTAAATATCTAATAACTTCGGATCTGTGATTTCTCCAATTCCAAATGTACGAGTTTGATCTGAACAATATCCATTATAAAAACATCCCATGTCTAAAGTTACCAATTCTCCGATTGCCAATTTTTTGTCAGTAGGAACGGCATGTGGCATGCTGCCATTAACTCCACTTGCTACAATTGTGTCAAAGCTTAATTTGTCTGCTCCGTTAGCAAAGAAGCGATCACTAACAAAACGGGCTAATTCTAACTCTGTCATTCCAGGCTTAACAAACTGCAAAACCTCTTGGAAAACAGTATTTGTGATATCGCAAGCCGTTTTAATTTGAGTGATTTCTCAAAGTTCCTTCTCCATTCTTAGAGATGAACAATCAATTGGTACTAATGTTTGATTTGCAAAATTATTTTTAAATCCCAAGTACTGTTTATACATTACTCAGTCAGATTCAAATCCCAAAGTACTTACCTGGTCTTGCTCTAAAATTTTTAACATTTCTGCTCAAACATTTTTTCCAAAATGAATAATGTGATCAACATTTTGCAAATCTTTTTTGTTTTTGGCAGCTGTAATATAGCGACCATCTAAAAATAAGTATGAGCCTTTGCGAGTAACAATTAAATATCCCATTGATGAATGAAAACGTGAGTATCAATAACGATTTTCAGGGGCGTACAAGATAACTGCGTCAGTTTGTTTACTATCTAATAACTTAATAATTTTTTCATATTTTGTCATTACAACTAATCTCCTTTAAAATTTTGTTATTTATTTTGTTATTTATATTATAAAATAAAAAATAGTCTTTTGAAAAGACTATTTTTTTTGTTTATGAATTTCGTGTTTGTTGCAGTTTGAGCAGTATTTTGAAGCTTCAATTTTTTCTTTTTTCTTATCGTTTCTTCCAATGTAATTTTCATTTTTACATGCAGTACAACGTAAAATATATTTTTCGCGCATATTAACATTCACCTCTCTAAATTCATCATATTATTTTAAAATATTTTGCTATAAGCATTCTTTAGAAAAGTTTGCCTGCCTTTAAATAATATCAATTCCTAAACAATTATACAATAAAAACTAGTTTTTGTTCGATAAAATTTCCGAATATATTTTATTAAAATATTCTTTTTATGAACATGGCATTCACTCTTTTTTGTAGAGAGCTTACTTAATGACAGAATTCCAATTTAAAAATGTAATTATGTCATTTTTTATTAAAGCTTTTATAGTAAAATTATATAGATTATTTGTATTCGTCATTTTAGGAGGATTTATGAAAAAACTATTATCATTGCTAGGAGCAATCAGTTTAACGGCAACCGCTAGTTTAGCTGTCGTATCATGTACTAACTGAACTGATTATAATAACTTCACAAGTTGAATTAATGAAACAAAAGTTCAATATAAAGGTAACACCGCAGAAGTTACAAAGAAAGGCACATCAGCTGTAATTTACATTGGTTCAAAAGACAACGCTAGTTCACTTTCGTTTCAGGCAGCTGTTGAAGAATTTTTAGATCCTAAAGGACATGATTTTAATACTGGACTAAAAAATTTAAGTCAAAGTAATGAAGAGCTGGGTTGAGACATCAAAGTTGCTTCTGGAGAAACTAAAAATACTAACGATGACTCTGCTACCGACTGAGGAACAGCATCAGTTAAAAAAGAAAAACCTAAGAAAAAAAGTGCTTATTGAAGTCGCACTGCAATCAATGAAGATCAAAAATATGTTGTTGATAAGCAAAAACTTGATGGTAAGGTATCATTTAAATCAATCATCTTAGATGAAATGAGCGATCTTTGAACAAGTAAAAGTATGAAAAAAATTGTTAATGACGTAATCGAGGAAAATATTGCGCGATCACTTTTTTCTTCTAATAGTACCAGTGAATCAAAAGCAATTACTGAAAATGTTAATAAAATTTTATTGACATTAACAAATGTGAAAGGACCAGTTTTTTTAACAGTCAGAAATGGTGTTATTACTGGATTTGTAAATGGTTTTGAGTTATTCTATGAATTTAACCAAGGTGAATCTAAGGCAATTGATGATACTATTTTACCCAAGGAAGGTAAGGAAAAAAGAAAAAATGCTTTGCAGAGATTATTATCTGCTATCACTGAAGAACTAAATTCTAATATTGAAGATCATTTGATTCATAAAGATTCTCCAACTCTTTATGGTATGCAAACTGGAAAAGACATATTTACAACTTGAGATGAAGGAAGTTCGAACTTTGATAAAGACAAAAAAACAAAGCCTCGCCCATATCAATATAATTTAAGCGAAAATTATTTAAACAGTTTTAATAATTAGTTGATTAGTAAAAAAACTCACATAATGTGAGTTTTTTTATATTTTTTATAACGGTAAATCCTTATTTTTAAAAATATAAATTCCGCCTACAAATAATCCAATTGTCATTGCAAACAATCCAAGATCTTGAAACAGTCATGTTGTAACTTGAGATCCTTTAATGTTTGTTGGATCAAATAAACTTATTACTGAAAAGTATTTTAAAAACTCGATATGCAAAGTTTCAATCATTGACAAAGTTGTGAAGATAAAAAACATTGCCGGAATTCCTGCTCCACAAACAATTGATCAACCCGTTTTATTAAACAAGCATGAAAAGACTCATGCAATTCCAGCAAAGACAGTTGATAGTAAAGTTAAATTAAGCATTCACAGGGTTCAGTCTACATAGCTTAAACTAGCATTGGTTATTCCAATTAGACCATATCCAACAACTAAATAAACAATTCCACTTACAACAATTAATAAAGCAAACACAAATGCTTTTGAAGTTAGTATTTTAGTTCTTGATAAAGGTGTTGACAAATAGTATGCATATAACCTTTCTCAATTTCTCTAGCCACAATTTTGTTCCCCACAATTGCTGTAAAAATAATTGGAATTTCAATTCCAATTGAAGCAAAATACATCTTCCCCAAAACAATTGACACTTGCTCGCCATCAACTAAAAAGAAAAATATCGACATTAAAATAGCTGATATTAAAGTCAATACACTTCAAATTAGTCATGTTCCTTTAAGTGTATTTTTGATAATGTATTTATTAAGCATGTTGTTCTCCTTCCTCTTTGTAAAAATTCATGAAATATTTTTCTAAAGAAAAGGGATTCTCAGAAATCATTTCTATTTCATAGTTATTTAAATCTTTAACAAATTCGGGAACTTGGCCTGGTAAGACACTATAAGTAACACTATTCAATTCTTGCTTCAAAACTTTGTATTTTTTTAAGACATCATTACTTTTAAATACAACAGTGTAATAGCGTTCATTTTCTTGTCGCAATTTTTCTAGATCAAAGCTAGATACTATTTTACCACTTTTAATAATTGCCACATTATCACAAGTTTTTTCAATTTCTTCAAAAATATGTGAACTCATTAAAAATGTCGTTTTTTGCGACTTACGCTGATTAACTAAATTTATGAACTTTTGCTGCATTAATGGGTCCAATCCTGATGTTGGTTCATCCAAAATGATCAGCTGTGGATGGTGCATGAAGGCAATAATTAGACCCACTTTTTGCTTCATACCCTTAGACATTTTTTTGATTTTTTTATTTGGGTCAAATTCTCAATATTTGATTAGTTCCTCAACTTCATTTCAATTTGTTTGATTTCTTAAGTTATAAACCAACTTAATAAATTCAGTTCCTGTCATGAATTCAGGAAAGGCAATTTCTCCTGGCAAATAGCCTACTTGACTTTGAATTGTGGCAGCATCTTTTCAGCTACTGTAGTCAAAAACTTCGCAGCTCCCTTGATCAGGTTTGATGTAACCCATAATTGTTCTAATAGTTGTAGATTTTCCAGCTCCATTAGGACCTAAATATCCAAATACCTCTCCTTGATTAACACAAAGATCAATATTAAAAATTCCATATCCATTAGGATAAATTTTTGAAAGATTATTAATCTTAATAATCGGTGTTTTATGCTTCATACATATTATTCTCCTTCTTTAACTATAAAAAAATGAATAGCTATAAAGTCAAAACTCCCGTTTCATTTTTTTTTACAAATCCGTTTTAGTAAACTTTCATCAGCTAATAAAGGTAAAACAACGTGCTGCTGATGTCAATTCAATTTTGTAGTCCTAATTTGGGCTGCTAATAAATTCAATAAGATAAACAAAGATATCTCGCTAACTTCTTTGGTTTTTAGTTGAATTCCAATTAGACTTTTCAAAACTGTCATAACTCTTCATTTGACAACTCGCTTAATTGAAAGAAATACAAATAATCCAATTACTAAAGCAATTACAGTCATTATTGAAAAAGCAATTGCAAATGTTTCTAAAAATAAAAGTCTTTGTATTATTTCTGCTTCTCCCTCCTTAATCAAAAGAGTCGTTTGTCATTGCAACAATAAAAAGGAAGGAATTGAAATTGTGTAAATATTACAAAGACTTTCAACTTTAAGATTAGCTTTTAGATTGTAAGTTGAAATACTCAAAAAAGCCGTGCGGGCATTTTTATATATTTCCTTAAGTTGGATAAGCAAAAATATCACATTAAACTGAATATAGAATCAAATTAAAATAATTTCAGTTTTCTGATCTAGCAAAATTATTTTAAAGAAGATATTTGCCACAATTGAAGATGAAAAAAATATATATGACAAAAAAATAAATAACTTTAAACAGGTTAGTTTTTTCATGATTTGCCTCATCTCATAATTTTATAAATTATAATACATCTTTGACTTAATTACATTTAAGTTAATAATAAATTGCTAAAATGCGAAGTGACGCAAAAAAAATAACCCAGAGGTTACTCAAAATTCAAATGGTCCCCAAGGCCGGACTTGAACCGGCACGGGATATAAAGCCCGTTGGATTTTAAGTCCAATGCGTCTACCTGTTCCGCCACTTGGGGATAAAAATCCTAATAAAAAATGGTGACTCGTCGGGGATTCGAACCCCGGACCCACTGGTTAAAAGCCAGTTGCTCTACCGGCTGAGCTAACGAGTCGAAAATAAGTGGTTGGGCTAGCAGGATTCGAACCGGCGCATGAAGGAGTCAAAGTCCTTTGCCTTACCGCTTGGCTATAGCCCAATAAAAAAATGGTGGAAGGGGAGGGATTCGAACCCCCGAACCGAAAGGAAGTGGGTTACAGCCACCCGCGTTTAGCCTCTTCGCTACCCTTCCATATTTATAATGGTGCTGACTAAAGGACTTGAACCTTCGACCTATTGATTACTAGTCAATTGCTCTACCAGCTGAGCTAAGTCAGCATATATTTACTGTTTCCTTGAAAGCAAGGACATAAATAATTTTACATTAGATTAATGTCTTTTGTCAACCTTTTTTTACATAATTTGGAAAAACCAATTACTCATTAATTATCATTTATTTTTGATAGTATTTCAAGACTAATTTTATAGAAAAAATAAAAAATCGCTGATTTTAATCAACGATTTTGAAAAGATCTTTAAAAGATTTCTTCTTTTTATTTTTTTGACTTTCTTCTTTTTGTTTAATATCTTTTTCTAAGGCTTTGATATCTTTTTTAGAAAGTTTTTTAAGTTCATAACGCATTGGCTCATGTTCTCATTTTTGCATATTGGCAACAACTTCCTTACGAACGTTTTTTGTTAAATCCTCTGTTTTTAAAGAAATATGTTTAGCTGGCATAATTGGTTTACCAAAAACAACTTTAATTTCTACA
The DNA here is from genome assembly GCF_002843565.1 of Mesoplasma syrphidae. Lineage (NCBI taxonomy): Bacteria > Bacillati > Mycoplasmatota > Mollicutes > Entomoplasmatales > Entomoplasmataceae > Mesoplasma > Mesoplasma syrphidae. The sequence goes on along the minus strand of NZ_CP025257.1, from coordinate 380,600 downwards.
CGTTTAGGGCGCTTTTCAGCAAATACTTGATGCGAATTGATTATTGTGACTGGCACAACTGGCGCGTTTGCCATTTGGGCAACTTTTAAGGCTGCAGCATGAAATTCACCAATTTCTTGAGTTCCACTACGAGTTCCTTCCGGAAAAATTACTAAAGAACGTTTGTAATCGACTACCAAATCTTTTGCTTCTTTAAAAGCTGTAAGTGCTGAGCGAGGACTTCTACGATCTAATGGAACACAATCAATTAAACGAACAAATGCTCCATAATTTTTATCATCTCACAATTCTTCTTTGGCAATAAATGCTAATGGTTGTTGACGACTAAAGTCATTAATAGCGATTAAAATCGCCGGATCAATATTTGATTGATGATTAGGGGCTAAAATAACCCCACGATCTAATCAATTTTCAATTCCTTCAATCTTAATATCAACATTCAGCGTAAATAAAACCTTATTGACGGCCTTTTTAACTCATTGATAACGGTACTCTTCAGAATATGTGTTTGGGTCATTACGATTTTTTTTAACTATTTTTTTTGACTTACGTGAAATACGTCATAGTGGTCATCACATAAATAACATTTTAGCTTTACTAAAATTTGCTTTCTCTTTTGGTTTACCAGCTTCATCATCAATAACAGCTGTAGTGCTGTTTGATTCGTTTGATGGTTTCATTAATTTTGCTTCTTCTTTAAGTTCTGAGTTTGTTTCAACAATTGTTGCTGTTTCCACTTCTAAATCTTTAACTTCTAAATTATTCTCTTTAATAGCTTGTTTTGCCATTTTGTACCCTCTTATATATTTCTACGGTAAATTCCTCATAATCATTTTGCCTTACCTTACTAAACTTATTGTAATTGAATTGAGGCATATATACATCCCCTAAATATGGTTTTTTAATAATACTACGTAATAATTCATCACAATTATCAAAAAATATTTGAAACACTTGTGCTCCACCGATTACATACAGATCTTGATCAGGATTATGTAAGTACTTATCAATTAGTATTTGTGGATCTTTTATAAACACCAAATTTTCATTAGCATTTTTTTCAAAACGACTGGGCTCACGTGTCAAAACATAATTTAAGCGATTTTTTAGTGCTTTTGAACCCATACCAACAAATGTAGCTGAACCCATTAATACTGCTTGGTTTAAAGTCGTTTTACGAAAGTAATCCATTTCACTTTTAATCGATCAAGGAAGCTTGTTTTCTTTGCCAATGACTCCATCACAGGTTTGAGCTCAAATTAATTTAATCATCTTCTCTCACCGCCATTCCTACTGCATAGTTTGTTTCATGTGATATTGAAACATGAATTGCTTCCATTCCTGGTGTTAAAATTACTGGTCTCTTATTATGATACCCAATGTCAATTAAAGTTGGTGAGATTCAAATATCTAAAGTCTTAATAATTGCCTCTTTAACTGCTCACCGACCAGCTGCAAATTCCAGTTTTCGTTGCTCATTTTCAAATGACTCAATTATTAGCAACTCTTTAGCTGACAAAAATTTTTCCAAAAAAACCTGTGTTAATTTAATGCGCGAATTTTCAACAATATCAATTCCAATTTTTTTTATCATATTTTCACCTGATATTATTTTATCATTTACCTATCTAAAGTATGAGCTAATGTTAAATGTTTTGGCGATTAAAATAAAAACCTTAGCATCAACTAAGGTCTTGTCTTTATTAATTGTTTTCTTCAACTTCAGCCACTTTTGTAGAGTTTTTTAGTTGACGCTTATTTTCATAGCGAACTTTTAAAAATCCTAAAACAAAAACTCCTGCTGCAACCAAAATCATTAGTAATGGTCTTCAAATTGCTGAGAAAACTGTTTTATACTGTTCTCATTGATTTAATGGATAAATTACCATTAAATAAATTGAACCTACTAAAGTTATTATCGCAGTTATAATACTTAAGCTCATAAAAATTCAAAAAGTTACATTATTATAAATACGAACATATTTTTTATCAGAATAGCGTAATTTAATTACAGAAGCATCTAACAAGAGTTTTAAAACCGTAGTTGCTAAGGCAAATGATGAAATAATCTGTGTAACATCGTTGAAAATAATATAAAAGATTGCAATTGTGCTTAATAAAATAATTGCCATATATGGTTGATTAGATTTTGAGTAAATTCTTCCAAAAACTGCATGTGCATCACCAGATTCAGCAAGCTTATGAATTAAACGCGATTGAAACATTAAGAAGGCATTGATTGATCCAACGAATAAGAAAATAGCCATAATGTTAAAGGTTAATTTTGCCCAATCTGGAATATTTAAAGCACCCAATGAAGTACCATTCATTGGTAAGTCACCCGCTGTTTTTGCTAGTGACAATAACGCAATTCCATAGGCCACATAAATTACTAATACAATTAAAACAGCTCCAATAATTGTTAGCGGAACAGTTTTTTTAGGGTTTTCGATTTCAGCTGTTATGTATGTTGGAAACTCATGACCTGAATAAGCAAATCCAGTGTATGTAATTGCCGGAATTAATAGCGCTGCTGAAACATAAGCTTTTCCCAAATCATTATTGATATTTTCATTACTTAATAACCCATCTTTTGATCCAAATATCAATGCTAAAATAAACACTAAAAGAATTGGTAAAGCCTTAGCCACTAAAAAAATAAATTGCGTGTACTTTGAACTGTTACGAATCAAAATTTGAATTGCCCCCATAACTATTAAAATAGCGATTGCTAAAAACTTTGTAAAGTAAATATTTTTAATCCCAGATATTTCACCAACAATTCCCGCCATTGCTGAACAAGAACCTGCCAATGAAGTTGCTGAAACGAATAATACTAAAACTCAGCCAAATCAAAATGCTAAAATTTTTCAGTTGCACTTTTTAATTCAGGCATAAGCTCCTCCACTTTCCTGATAGGCAATTGAAGGTTCAATCATTATCATTGCCTCTGGTATTACAATCATAGCTCCCAATACTCATGCTAGAATCATTAAAATTGGGTTTTGATTAGCTAAACTAAATACCATATTGAACGAAATAATAATACTTGATCCAACTATTGCAGTTAATGTTGATGCCAATACAGTTCAAAAACCATACTTTTTACTTAATCTCATTATTTTTCTCCCATTTGTTACCAAATTCTAAAGTTTTAGTCTTATATAATTCATAGTGTTTTGCAATTACTGCGACGTGATTTGCATCAGGCGGAGTTCAAATTTCGCTTTGAATATTAGTCTCATATAATCGTTTTTTGTCATACATTTCTTGACTCATTCATCATGGAACAAAAGTATCCTTTTGACCATGAATAAATAAAATTGGAACTTCAGAGCACCTTTTCATTCCCTTTGTTAGATTGTATTTGTTTTGATTAGTTTTGGTTTCCTTACTAAATTTTTTTGTAAACTGGTACCCCTCGATTCATCAACAATTATGAAAAAAGTTATTTTCAATAAAATATCGATATTGCTGTTTAAGTGAACTAAATCCGCAATCAGCAACGACTCAATTAATCTTATTTTTATATTTACCTATTTGACTATATAAAACGCTTGTTGATGCTCCCATACTATTGCCAATTAATCCAATTGATTGAGGGCTATATGTTTTTTGCAAATGCTCAATTAAACAGTCAATAATTTCAACTGAAGACATTCCAATATCTGTTTTATCTCCATATGTTAAACCATGAGCAAAGGCATCAAATGTCAAAATATTATAGCCTTGTTGATAATAATGAAACACTAATCGCAAAGCTAAATATTTGTCTTCTGTTCAGCCATGAAGACCAATGACTCACTTATTTGACTTAGAGTTTTTTGCAACTAACGCACTAATTGGTCCTTTGGCAGTTGCCAATTCCAAAGTTTCCAGATCATTATTTTCAAAAGTTTTTACCATCATATATTTGCTTTTTAAATCATCAAAATGATACTGTAAATTATTTGAAAAAATTACGGTTCCATCTTCATTAATTCATTTACCATTGCGGGGATAGTTGTAGCAAAAAGTTTTATATTTTTCAAAATTAATTTTTGCCTTACTTTTAATAGTCTTATAATTTCAAATTGTTTTAGTAATAATTGTTAAATTATACAAATAGTGTTTTTTTTTCATTATAACTCCTATAGTTTATAAATATCTTTTATAGTTTTAGTAGCTTTTGATATCAATATTCTTATTCAATTTCTTATACAAAATAATCTTATCACTTTGAACTATTATTAAATAATTAAAAGATATACATTTGTAAAAATTTCTAAGATAAAATAAAAAGGATTACGAAACTACAGGGACATCAAATATAAAAGCTATTCAAAAAAAAAAAAAAAAACTTAAAAAGCATAGACCTATTAATCTATGCTTTTTAAGTTTTAAATTTTATAGACATTCATTTCTTTATGATCTTTTCTTTATATTTTTCGACGCATTTTGCTTAACTTCACTCAAATTTAAATATACTAATAATTTTAATTGCGTATTGTCTAAATCATTAATATTAAATGGAAAACAAATTCTAGTTCGGATTAAAAAAATTTAAATTTGCTAAACTTTAATATTTTAATAAAGCAGTCCTTATATATTTTTTAATTAAGGATTATATTCTAAACTTAAATAAAAATACTTATTTATCAAATAAAAATTCTAACAATTTGTTTTCATCTTCTAAATTAGAATCGATATTTTTTCTAAATAAAATTTCATCTTCTTTTCAAAAACCGTTACAAAACTTTAACATGTATGAAAAAATTTTTTCAATTAATTCATACATTACTTGTTCATCATTAGTATTTTGGTATCTCTTAACAAGAGTGAATAATTCACTTTCATTTGTTTGCATCATTTCAAATGCAAGTTTAAATTTGCCTGGCTGAATTTTTCTTGTAATCATATAAAATTCAACAAATGTAATAAAACCGACATTGAACAAATATTTAATTGTTAAATCATTTTTATTTAACCGTTTTAATAGTTTATATTTTATGTGAGTAAATTTATAACGATATTTATTAATAACTAATTTATTATCAAATAAGCGATTATGATTACTATGCTCTATAAAGTAATTTAAAGCTTTTTGGACTTCATTATTAGTATCATGAATAATAACGCCGTCTAAATGCATCAAATCAAAAACATTAGTAATTGGTTTATAGAATTGATCAATAGTTTTAATCATACAATCAACAGGTATTTTTTTAATAAAAAAATGTAAACCCATTATATTATTACTTATATTTTGATCTATAATTACTGTTAAATCATAGTCACCAATTTCATTAATATTTTCATTTAGATAGTTTCTACTTCCGCACTGAATAATTCCAATAATATTTTTGTTCCTCTTGAATGTTTTAATCAAATCTTCAATACTTTCAAAATTTAACTTTTTAAACATAATATTCTTTCTCCATAATTTATTAAATTATATTCTTTAATATTTGGTTCAGTAGTTCTTTTATCAATTTCAGCATTTATATATTCTACTATTTATTTAAATTGATATTTGAGTTTTGCTTTAATTTTTTAACTTTTTTCTATTCATTAATACGCTTGTTTTCATAGACTTTTACACCACTCAAACTATCAAAAGCATATTTCTCATATAACAAAATTCATTTAATTAATGACTAATATAAAATCTAATATAAAATATTTTCGCATGTTAAGAAATCCTCTGCCTCAACTCTTAATTATTTAAAATCTAATATTAATATTTCTTTTTAGATAAGAAATAACTTTCTGTTCATAATAAAAACTTCACTTCCAATATGACTTTAATTCACTATTATCATGAATCTAATTATATGCTTCGAAAAAGGTTATTTAACAGTTTTCTTTAAAGTTAAAAGAAAATTTTAAAAGTTTGTCTTTTCTACTTACTATTTTAGTAATACTCTAGCAGATTATTTTTGTTTTACTTTAATTGTTATTTCCAAGTTTGGAAGCTGATCATAAGAAATTTTTGCAGCATCCAACATTTTTCGAGAAGCAATAAATTCCTTCTCATTATGATATTTGTCATCAATAAAATAAATTCGATTAATTCCGGCTTGAATAATAATTTTTGTACATTCATTACAAGGAAACAATGTCACATAAACATCACATCCAGTTAAATCTGTTCTCGCACTCACAATTGCATTTAGCTCCGCATGAGCAACATACGGATACTTTAAATTTCCTCAATCCTCACCAGAATTTATTCATGGAAATTCATCATCATTAATCCCTCGAGGAAATCCGTTATAACCTGTTGAAATAATTTGGTTTAGTTTATTAACAATAACGGCGCCAACTTGAGTTGAAGGATCTTTACTTCGCATTGCACTCGCTTTGGCAACAGTCATAAAATAAGGCTTTCATGATAAGTAATCTGTTCTTTTGTTAGACATCTTACATTACCTCCTAAAATGGTTTTCTTCCTATTTGAATAATATTTTTAGCATCATAATATAAAATGCTTCTTCAACCAATACGTTGGGAAATTGCATTATTGCCATCAATTCCACCAAATATATTGTGGTTAGCATAATATTTTAATGTTATTGCGACTCTCATATCCATTGCGGGAATATAGCTATCTACTAATAAAAATACTAAACTAGTGACAAAAATACCCACAATAATTGCTACCATAACTCCATGAGTTCAATTATATTTATCTTTTGGTTTAACCAATCCTGAAAAAGCAGATCCTAATACAATTGCAACCCCATTAACTAAAAAGTCCTGAGCATCTCCCATTACAAAAGAAAAAATTATAATTAAGACCAATGGTCAAACTGATTTTAATTTTGAAAATTTAGCAGTAATTGTACGATCACCTGATGTATTCATTAGTAACATTCCGCAAATAATCGATAAGATTGGTAGCATTCCACCAGTAATAGTTGCAGGTAAAGTTGTTGATGCCAAAAATCCAGTCAAGATGTAAGCAGGAACAAAAGCTGCAATCATTCGGTATGAACCCATACGTGTTTCGGTAATCTTTGTTGTCAAAAATATCGTTGACCCGATAAAGAAAATGAACAGCATAATTAAAATAATATTAGAAGAATGTGGCGCTAGACCATAGGTAAAAATTCTTCATCACTGCCCACCAAGAATTGTCAATGAGTATGTTGTTCCACCAAAAATTAAAGTAACAGTCTTTGAATATTGATTTAGCTCAACAGCTTCGCTACTTGACGCTGTAAATATTGCTATTAAGGACAACACTATTGGCGTAACTACAAATAAAAATAAAATAGCTCAACTAGTCGTTACCCTATTAGTTTTAAGAGCAGCAACGAATTTGCTTAAAGTTTCCTGATTTGCTTTTTCATCTTCAACAATTGGTTCAACAACAGTTCCATTTTTAGATTTGGTAAATTCGACTAAGCCAATATTTGGAAAAAACTCCAGTAAAATTTCTTTAACATTTTTTTGATTAGTTACTACTTTAACTTCATCAGCAAATTTAACAACTTCTGGTGTCTCATTATTAATAATTATTTTCAACATTTTGATTTTATGACGATCATTTATCTTGGCTTTTTTACTAATTGTCATTGCTTCAGAATTTGCCTTCAAATCAAAGTCATGTTCACTGATAACAATCATTCCATATTCATGATTTTTATGAATTAAAAAAACTAATCCATCCGTAACTTTTGAATTAATGGCCTTATACTTTTCAACTTTAGTTAAAAATTTAACTAAACTTGTTTTAATTTCACTGTAAGTAAAATCCATATTATGCTTCCCCCTTTAATTCTTTAATTTTATCACTAAATTCCTTCGGAAGGTCAGCTATAAACTCCATTCTTTCATTTGTAATCGGATGATTAAATACTAATTTATATGCATGCAAATATTGTCCTCAGTTAGTATCCTTATCTGTTAAGCGTCCATACATCGGATCGCCCATGATTGGATGTTTAATAAAATTGAAGTGAACTCTGATTTGATGAGTTCGTCCAGTCTCAATTGAACAGCGAACGAGACTTGCATTATCAAAACGTTCAATAACTTCAAAGTTTGTTTTGGCGTGCTTTGCATTTTTGTTTGTCACCATCATTTTTTTACGGTCATTTTGATGACGGCCAATTGGTGCATCAATAATTCCCTTATTTTCAGAAATCACACCTCATACCAAAGCTTGATACTCTTTATATACTTCATGATCAACTAACATTTGTGACATTACTTTATGAGCCTTATCATTTTTGGCAACAATTAATAATCCGGTAGTTTGGCGATCTAAACGGTGAACAATACCAGGACGTTCAACACCCCCAATTGAAGACAAATCATCAATAGCCTCTAACAACCCATTAACTAAAGTTCCACTTGTATTGCCAGCTCCTGGATGAACTACAATATTATTTGGTTTATTAATTACTAAAATGTCTTGATCCTGATAAATAATTTCAAAGTCAATTTTTTCAGCAATAACTTCAGTTGATTTTGGTGCGGGAATAGTAATTGTGATTACATCATTTTCAGCAATATTAACTTTTTGAGATTCAGCAAAAATACCATTAATTTGAATATTTTGATCTTTAATAAGCTTTTGAATAAAAGCTCTTGAAAGATCATGCTCTTCTTTTAATGCCTCTGCTAAATACTTATCTAAGCGATTGCTTTTAGCTTTGGCAATAATTTTAATTTGTTTTTCCATTCTAAACCCCTGTTTCCTTTTCTGATTGACTATTCTTTTTGGCTTTCATATAAACTTTCAATTGCTTGGTACCTTCAATAATAATCGCTATAATGAATCAAATAACACCAATGTTGACTCAAATGTCTGCCAAATTGAAAATTGCATTTTTGGCTCATGGAAGTTGCAATCATGAAGCGACACTAATAAAATCAACAACTCCTCCATATTGACCCATTAGATTTGGTGGTGCTCAAGCTCTTGCGACTAAATTTCCAATAGCTCCAGATAGTATAATGGTAATCCCTATCAAAACTTTACGATCTGTCAAGAAAATAAAAGCAATAATTAATACAATTGCTGATATTGTTGCTAATGTGATAGTTAATGCTAGTTTGTCAGCATTGGCTCCACCAGCAGAACCCATGTTAATAATAAATTTAAAATCAAGAAAATTTTTAATAATGGTAATTGGAGAGCCATCCTGCTCCATTTTGGCAACAACGATTGCTTTTGATATTCAATCCAAGGCAACTAAAATAACAAAAATTGGTGAACATATTGCTAATTTAAATTTTCATTGATAATCACGATTTTTTAAATTTTGACTTAACTCTAATCACATATAATCTCCTTTTGATTATTTTTGATTTACCACTTCATAGCAACGTTGACAAATTTCTTGATTGATTAGCTCATCAAAAATTCCTCAGCAGCGTTCACATTTAACACCATCACGCAATTTGACATTTGTAAATGCTAAATTTTGTTCAACAAAATTTTCAGTCTTCTTAACAAAATTAAGCTGGCTAACAATAAAAATCTGCGCCAAATTTTCAACTTTTGCCAAATCTGCATATTGTGGTTTTAATTCGACTTCAATTGTTGCTTCGAAAGCTTTATTAATAATTTTATTTTCTCGCGCTACTTCCAAAGCCTTGTTAATATCATCTCTTAATTCCATAACACTTGCTCATTTTTTAACAAATTCTGATGACTGTTCAAACTCTTGTTTGCGGACATCCAATAAATGAACTGACGCCGCTTTATTGCCAATTGACAATGATTGATAAACTTCTTCAACTGTGTGAACTAAAATTGGTCTTAAAGTATCAATTAGTACTCATAATTGCTCAAACAAAACAGTTTGAACTTGACGACGTCTTAACGAATCCTGTGCTTCAACATACAAAATATCTTTAATGAAATCCAAATAAAATGCTGACAAATCTTTAGTAACATAATTAATAGTCGCATTGTAAACAATGTTATATTGTAGGTTTTCATATGCTTCAACAATTTTAGTCTTAAATTCTGTTAAGTTATGCAATGCAAATTTGTCAACTTCTGCTAAATCATTTTGATAGTGTTCTTGACTATCAAAATCAGCCAAATTCGCTAAAATAAAGCGCATTGTATTTCTAAATTTACGATAAGTCTCAGAAACTTGCTTAATAATCTCTGGTCCAATTTTTTGATCATCAGTATAATCAGTTGAAGCTACTCACAAACGTAGAATGTCAGCTCCCAAATCATTGGCAAAGTTTATTGGATCAATTCCATTACCCAATGATTTTGACATTTTGTTACCTTTTTCATCTGTTGTCATTCCATGTGAAACTAGTTTTTTATACGGAGCAACCCCACCATAAACTGTCGAATTAATCATTGAAGCATTAAATCATCCACGATATTGATCGTTACCTTCAAGATAAATATCATATGGTAGCTTGTATTGTGCAAATCTTTGTTGAAGAGCAATTGCACTTGAACCTGAATCAAATCAAACATCCAAAATGTCTTTTTCTTTGCGTAAGTTTTGATTTTTTCATTGCTCTGGTAAGAATACATCAGTTGGCAACTCAAATCATGAATTAGTTCCTAATTCTGCAATTTTGCTAATTGCAAATTCCAAAATCTCACTGTTCAAAATAAGTTCATCGTGGCTATTATAAAATCCAATAATTGGAACTCCTCACAAACGCTGACGTGAAATTGTTCAATCAGTACGGTCATCTAAAACTTGATACAAACGTTGCTTTGCTCATTTCGGATTTGTTGTTATTTGATCAACATTATGAAGAATCTCAGCCTTAGCGTTTTCTAATCCTACAAATCATTGTAAAGTACAACGGTAAATTACTGGCTTTTTAGTTCTTCAATCATGTGGGTATGAATGTGAAATAAATTTTAATTTCAATAAATTTTTAGTTTCTGCCAATCGCTGACCAATTTCTTTATTTGTGTCATCATAGAATTTCCCAACTAACGATGGATCATATTGAGCAATTTCTTCAGTGAATTTTCCTTGATTATCAATTGGAGCAAATGGTTCTAAACCATGTTTTTTAACAATAACATAATCGTCTTCTCCAAAACCTCCAGCAGTATGAACTAATCCTGTTCCTGCTTCAGCTGTTACATGGTCTCCATGAACAACTTGCGATTTTTTTGATGAATACAATGGGTGAGCATATTCCAAACCTAAAAGTTCTATACCTTTAAGATGTTTTATTATATTAATACTTTCTCAGCCAATTGCTTCGCTAACGGAATTAACTAATTGTTCGGCAATTATAAACTGACGACTTTCATTTGCTGGTTGAACTATTACATAATTCATTGTCTGACCAACAGCAATTAGTTGATTTGAAGGAATTGTTCAAGGCGTTGTTGTTCAAATTACTAAATTAACACCTGATTCTACATGACTGTTTCCAGTTGTAATTTCACAAGCAACAAAAATCGTTGGCGATTTAATATCTGCATATTCAATTTCAGATTCTGCTAAAGCTGATTCACTTGAAGGTGATCAATAAATTGGTTTTAAAGCTTTATAGATCAGTCCCTTTTCATACATTTTTTGAAATAAGCGCAATTCAGAAATTTCAAAATCATGGTCCAAAGTTACATATTTAGTATTATAATCGGTAAACATTCCTAAACGTTTAAATTGCAACGCTTGTTTATCGACTTGCTCTAAAGCATATTTTTCACACAGCTTACGAAATGCTACTGGGTCCATTGTTTTACGATCAACACCAGTTTTTGTAACAGCTGTTTCAATTGGCAAGCCATGAGTATCTCATCCCATAATAAATGGTGCCTGATATCCATAAGAATTTTTTCAACGAATTATCATATCTTTTAATGTTTTATTTAAAGCATGACCAATATGCAAATCTCCATTTGCATATGGTGGGCCATCATGCAACATAAACAATGGTTTTTGCTGATTTAATGCTAGCTTTTGTTGGTAAATATGATTTTCTTCTCAAAACTTTTCAAAAACCGGTTCTTTGTCTTTTAGTCCTGCACGCATATCAAAACTTGTTTGTCCGATTAATAGTGTATCTTTATATTTATTTGCCATAATATTTCTCCTATAAAATAAAATCGCCCCTATAAAAAGGAGCGATTAACCGCGGTACCATCCTAATTAATAAACTTCTGTTTATCATCTTTAGGTTTTAACGGGACCACCGCAGAATTCTACTCAAATTGCTTTTTTCTTTTCTGTTAAAAAATAGTGATAATCATAATCTTAGTTAACTAGTTTACACCAACCACTAGCTCTCTTAATAACATCCTATTACGACCGTGTCTATTTCGATTTGTATAAATAAATTATATGTTATTTTTAAATAATTTAAAATAATTTATTTTGACTTTTTTCCTGGCACCTGATTTTTTTTAACAAACTTTAATGATATCTCTCGATAATTTTCCCCAAATTCAATAATTGATTTCGTGTGATGATATCCTTTATCATAAATAACGACTTCATTGCGATTTGAGTCCTCCAAATTATTTTTCAAATCGCTCATTCTAAAACTATCTAAATGATCAGTAATACGGTCACGGCGATTATGAAAGTACAAGATTGGAATATATTCTGTATCTGGTTTTATCAAATCTAAAAACGCTAAATGTTCTAAATTTACTCCATACTCTTCACGATAAATTGCCATCATATCTTTTAAAACTTCTCGAGCATATCCTTCAAACATTTTCGGAGCATTGTTATTAATCATTCGTTCTAATAATTCTGGAACTGACATGTATGCTGAATCTGCAATTGCTCAGCGAATATTTGCCTGCTTTATTAATTCAGGTTCAGACAATGCTAAATGATTAATTGTGAAAGCCCCCATACTTGTACCAACTAGTCCCATTTCATCAACTTGATAGCTAGATATTAATCAATTAATAATTGCTATCAAATCTCACTTCTCTTTGAATCCCCAGGTAACAACATCAACTTCACTGCCACCGTGATTACGAAAATCAAATGTTAATACATTATATCCTAGTTCTCGATAATGTCAGGTTAAATAAAGTACGCTAAAACGATCAGAATTAAATCCATGAACTCCAATAATTCATTTGTTTGATGGTCGATCATTTAATCAAATACTTCCAGCAATTTTAGTTCCATCCTTTGAAGGAACCATAAAGCTAACATTAGGAGTTTTATATTGTAAAATTCCTAATTTCTTATTAGAGTTACGTGTAATTGGTGAAAGATCAAACATCTTAATTATATTTAGTTTCAAGTTTGTGCCATCTTGACGCTCAAAAATTGTTTTAGAAAAATGTGAGTTTCACATTGAAATTAATGCTCTAGCTAAGTTTGAATATCCCATAATTACTCCTTTACAATATTGTTATTATAACACTAAGATAAGATTGACATTATGTTGGCAAAATAAAAACTCTCAACGATTGAGAGTTATTTAGAAATTATAAATTTAAAAACTTCATTTTCAATTTTGCGGTATTCACCATCCAAAGCATAAGTAACTCCACTAAGAAAGTCTTTAACTCGACGCTTCTCATCTGGTTGAAGATTATAAAAATCAATTAAAATTACTTTGTTTTGAATTAACTCATCAATCATGGTTTTGATTTCGCGGTACTTTTTTGGTGCAAAAACATGAGTTTTTTTCTTGACATCAAACAATAATGCTTCTGACTTTCCTTGTTCAATAGTGACGTCTTCAAATTCTTTTAAACCGCTATCGAATTCAACTAGCTGCTGACTAAATTCTTCTTTGTACTCATCAATTATGCTAGTTGAATGATCTTCAAGTTTTGGCGGCTTGACTTTTAAATTTTTGAAAATACTCATATTATTTTAAGAATGTTGGAAAGTCGTCATTGTTAAAAATATCTTCAGCTTTTAATGGATCTTCAGCATTTTGACTTGGACGAGCTTTGTTAATGTTTACGTCAACTTCTGTTTTAAGAATTTTATCTAGTGGATCACGATCTCCTGGACGGATTTGACGAGCGGGACGCTCACCTGAAATTTCTTCATTTGATTTCTCACTAAATCCTGTCGCAATGACGCTTACAACAATATCATCTTCTTGTCCCAAATGCTGGTTAACTGAGATTCCAAAAACAATATTTACATCTTCGTTTTCAGTAGCATCTGTAATAATGTCCACTACATCATAAGCATCATTTAGTGAAGTGTTAGGCCCCCCCATAATATTGATTATAATATCTTTAGCTCCAGTGATTTTTGTATCCAACAAGCTAGATGAAATTGCACGCTTAGCAGCAGTTTCAGCACTGCGTTCTCCACCAGCTGCTCCACGCCCAAATAATGCATTTCCTTTTTTAGACATAACAGTCTTAACATCAGCAAAATCTAAATTAATAACAGCAGGTGTTGCAATTAAATCAGTAATTGTTTTGACTCCCTCTTTTAAAATTGAGTCAGCTTCTTTAAATGATTCTTCGATTGGAATTCCTCCTGATAGTAGTAACTTATCATTAGAAATAACAATAACCGAATCAACATATTTTTTAAGTTCAATTAATCCTTGCTCAGAATATTTTAAACGGTGACGACCTTCAAAACGGAATGGTTTGGTAACAATTCCAATAACAAGAGCGCCTGATTCAGCAGCAATTTTAGCAACAATTGGGGCTGCTCCAGTTCCTGTTCCTCCACCCATTCCAGCGGCAACAAAAATAAGATCTGCTCCTGCTAAAGCTTTTTTGATTTCAGTTTCTGATTCTAAAGCTGCCTGCTTTCCAATTTCTGGGTTTGCTCCTGCTCCTAAACCTTTTGATGTTTTCTCTCCTAGAATAATTTTATTTTCTGCACTAGAGCTAAGTAATACTTGAGCATCTGTATTGGCAACAATAAATTCGACTCCTTTAACATCTTCATCGATCATTCTATTAACAGCATTATTACCTGCTCCACCAACCCCAATTACTTTAATGACTGCCTTTTGTGTAAAATTATTTTCCATAATAAATCGCTCCTTTAACTTTTCTTAGCTTTTAAATTTTTTTTCATCAATTAAGATTCCATTATCTTTTAAAAATAGTGGCTGATTGGCATTAAATCGACTTTTCTTTGGAACAAAATTCCCAAATGCTCGATTTTCTGTTTCCTGATCTCTACTTTGTTGAATGTTAATCCCACTGTAAATAGATGTGACAATTTTATCTTGACGTTCTTTACGACGAGAATTCATGATTTTTGCGTAGTTGACTGCTCCAATTGCACTGACCATTTCATGATTATTATTGGCACCAAAAATTCTTTTTCCATATACATAATCATTTGCAAATTTTGAACCTCCTCGAAGAATAGTTTCCACTCCAGGAATCTCAGTGATGGTTCCAAAGTTATGAGTAATTAATTCTCCTTGAGTAAAATTCTTGCTCATATTTCTTTTAATGGGCCCATAAAAACTATCAAAAATTGTTGCAACTGCATCTTTAATTTGCAATCCGGTCATTTTATCTAATGCCTTGTTTGTTGAATTTCAGTTTTGATATACAACACTTTGATCATTATTATTTGATCCAAAATCAAGATTGTGCATTAAATACTTTTTGGCAATTTCTTTACTTACACGAAGTTTTTTAGAAATCATACTAATGATTTTATCAGTTCCATCAACAAAAGTTTTCAAGCAAACTAACTTGCGACCTTCAAAAACTCCTGCTTCAATTTGACTCTCTTTTCAATCAATAACCAAAACACGTTGTTTTTTATTGTATTGATCGGCAACAGCATTGTAGAGTGAACTAATTCTCGTATTAACTCCGTTAACTTTCAGAACTTCTTTTCCTGCTTTGGTAATCACCATTCTGTGAGAATTTAGCATTTGTTCAGAAATATGAACAAACTTAATTCTTACAGTTAATTTCTCAGTTTGAATATTGGCAATTCTTTCAAGAGTTGTACATTTGTTATCAGCCTGAATTTCAATAATTTCTTCACTAAAAATTTCACAGTTTTCGACTTTTGATTTTATCTTTAAATCGCTAATAATTTTTTTAATAACTTTTTTTGTAACAATAATTCCATGCGGATTGCTCTCTGATACGAAATTGCTTGTAAATGGCTTTTCTGTATATTTGATATTTTTATTGGGAGCTATCAAAATAACATTATCAATTTTTAAGCCATCATAAGAATTTTCAAACTCAGAAATCATTTTACTAAATTCTTTTGCTGTCTTTGCTGTGTCCTTGACATGCTCTTCTTTATCTAATCAATTACTACTCAAGACGGCAGGTGCAATTGATTTTCTTGTGAAAAGAAGTATCGGGTTATTTCCAATGTATTTAAATACTGAAAAAATCATTCCATCATTTCTGATTTCCAATGTTGCATAAACATCAATATTAAATTTGTTAATCATGATATCACTCCTATCCATTTTATTTTTTTTCAATTACTCATAATTTAGCGCTATGAGAACGACGATTTTGATTAAGCTCATCATTTGAAGCTTTAATCGGTTTTTTAATAACAAGCTTAAATTTTGAATTCGATTGAATTTCAATTGGCAAAGAAGCTAAAACCTGATCTTGTTTCGAAAAAGTTACTTCTTTAAAAATTTCTTTCACAATTTTTTCTTCTAAGGAATGAAATGTAATAACTGAAATCCTTCCTTGCCGATTTAGTAGTTCCAAGCCTTGTCTCAAAGAATCTTTTAAAACTTCAATCTCATTGTTTACATAAATTCTTAATGCCTGAAATGTTTTTTTTGCTGGATGCTTAGGCTTTTTTAACTCTTTTTGAGGCATCGATTTTTTAATTATTTCGACTAATTTAAAAGTCGTGTCAATTGGCCGAGAGTTACAAATATTTCTAGCAATACTTGGAGCAAATTTTTCATCGCCATAATTTCACAAAATTTTTTTGAGTTCTTCTTCGCTATACTCATTGACAACTTTGGCTGCTGTAAGTGAATTATTAATTGTATCCATGCGCATATCTAATGGTCCGTCAAAACGATAACTAAATCCCCGCTCAGGAACATCAAACTGTGGCGAACTAGCACCTAAATCATATAATATACCATCAACTTTGAAAATTCCCTTAATTGATAGAAGCGCAGCTATATTTAAAAAGTTGCCTTCAAGAATGTGAAAGTTATTAGAAATATTTGATAGCTTTGCTTTACCTTCTTTAATTGCTGTTGGATCTTGATCAATTGAATAAAGTTTCCCAGTGGTCAAGCGTTTCAAAATTTCACTAGAATGGCCTCCGCGACCAAGAGTACAATCAACATAAATTCCGTTTGGTTTAATATTCAACATATCAACTGATTCAAAAAGTAACACTGGAATATGTTGTTCCATAACTAAGCCACGCTTCCTAGATTGTCAGCAATTGCTTCCATTTTATTCGCATTTTCATTTTCATATGAATCAAACTCAGTACGATCTCATATTTCTGCCTTAGTTCCCAAACCTAAAATATAAACATCTTTTGATATATTTGCCAATTGCAATAAGTTTGCAGGAATTTTAATTCTCCCTGATGAATCAATTTCAACTTCAGCTGAATTAGCAAAAATTGTTCTGCTTAACATACGCGCTTCAGAATTCATATTTGGATACGACAATACTTGTTGAGACCAAATAGTAAATTCTTCAATACTTCGTAATTCCAAACTGCCCTCAAAACCCTTAGAAACATAAACTGTATTTCCCAATTTGTTTCTAAGTTTAGATGGAATAGTAAGACGAAGCTTGTCATCTAAATTATGTTCATAAGTTCCCAATAACATGACATTTCGCCCCACTTTCTCCCACATGTCTATATTATTACACAAAAATTAATCAAAAATGGTTTATTAACACAAAAAAGTATTTTTTTAACAAAAAAAAAAAAAAACAAGGCGTCGCCTTGTTCCTTTTATTATTCTGTATGAAAATTAAGCTTCAATTGATTTTGCTTCTTTTCCTTTATAGAAACCACATTCTCTACATACGCGGTGTGGTTTAATCATAGCACCACAGTTTCCACATGAAACAATTGATGCTGCTGCTAAAGCTAAGTGAGATCTTCTTTTATTTTTAGCAGCCTTACTAGTTTTTCTAAATGGTACAGCCATGTAATGACACCTCCCCTTATTTTTTATATTCTGACAATTTTTCTCATCTAGGATCTGGATTGTCATTTTCCGACTCATCGAATTGTTGTTGTGTTAACAACTCCCATCCAGAACCAGCCTTTAAAATTATATCATTGTTTTTTGACAAGTTAACAGGAATATTAATATTTATTTGTTCAATAATATAGTCCTGTAAACTAAACTCTTCACCTAAGATTAAATTGGCCTGATCATTTAATTCGGCATTAAAAGTATATTCATCATTCCAATCAATCCCATCGCTATATTCAAATTCCTGACCATCACGAGCATCAATTGCCAACAGTCTAAAGTTTATAACTCCAATTACCTTAACAGTTTGGATATCTTCAAAATAATCTACATCAATATCATAATCAATTTCCAAAAATTGCTTAATTAAAATATTGGCTGAGACTATTTTTTCTGGACTATCAATTTTTGCAGTCAGTTCTTGATGTTGCTTGCTTAGTAATTCTGCTAAATACATTATCTTACTTTTGCGTTTAAACTATTAGCATTATTCAAGACCACAGCTCACTGGTCGTTAATTTCAGCTTCAGTTAATTGATGATCAAAAGCATTGAATATAAACGAAATAGCAATTGACTTAGTTTGAGCTGCTGCAAGTTCATGATCTTGATATTCATCAATTAAATTTGTAGCTATCAAATAATCTACATTATCTGTCAACTTTTTAATTAAGTCTTGATATTGTTGTTCATGGCTAACAACTAATGATATATCTCTTGATGATTGTTGATACTTAGAAAATTCTTGAGACACATATTGTTTTTGAGAAACGTGCTCCAAAGCATTAATGTTTAACTCAATTCCAAAAGTTTTGTTAAGTTTTTTAATGTTTTCAAATTTGGGATTTAGTTCAAAAATAAATCCTAGTAATTGATTTTCATACTTAATTTCTGCATTAACGTATGGATGTAGTTCATCAATAACAGACTCACAAACTGTAAATGATACTTTGCTTAAATCAATTCGATACAATCTTAAAATTGCTTCAGTTATTCCCTTAACATAAAAATAATTAGCCTCAACTTTGGTTTTAGTAATCTTGTCATCCAATACAGTTCCTGAAACTAAGAATGCTAAATGGCGTTCACGGAAATTATCATGCGCATATAAATCTGCTACTTCCCATAACTTTAAATTTTTATTGCCAACTGACGAATTATAAATTGCTACATCGATTAATGATGAAATTAAGTTTGTTCGATATGTTTCATGCAGTTTTGACAATGGACTCATTAATTTAACGGGATTTTTTATATCAAATAAATTTCACTTTTCAACTTTTTCACTAGCAATTAGTGAATAAGTTTTAGTGTTATTAAACCCCTGACCTATTAAATAATCTCCAATCTTAACTTGTAATTTGTGACTAATATTTTTGGTATTTTTACGAGCAACAACGTTTAATGGCTGTTCTAAAATATTATCATAACCATATAGACGAGCAACTTCTTCACAAATATCATTTTGGCCATACAAATCAGTTCTATTTGGGTCAATTTTAAAGACCAAGTTTTTGGCCTCTCCTGTTACTTCAAAATCCAAATATTTGAAAAGCTCTTTGATTTCTTTAATTGAGATATTAATTCCCAACAAATCGGTGATTTTTGATAACGGCAATTCGTAAATTACGCGATTTATATAAGCTTGTTTAATTGATTTAACTTCACTAGCTTTTTTTACCAAACCATAAGCTGATAAATTACTTAATAAAACTTCATATGCAAAGCCGAATAAATTTGGATTTAGTGGTTTAATGTAGCGCTGTAGATCAATGTTTGACAAGTTTAAATCTTTTTGCTGCTTACGCATTGTTACTGGATTAAAATTTAAAAAAACGGCTATTACCTGAGTTGTTTGCTGATTAATTGCAAACTCAAGTTCTGTTTTTTTACCAATTATATTAACAAGTTTATTATTTGATGTTAAAGCAATAGCACTCTTATTATCAACACTAATACTTTCCAGTTTTAAATTCTTTTCAATTTTATTAGCGTCTAATAAAATAACTGGTTGTCCTGATTCAAGTGCTGCTTTGTTTGCTAATTGCTCAAAATTATTGTCAGTCGCTTTTGAATGAGAAAATTTTAATCACAAATCATCTTTGGCTTCTAATCTAAAATCATTATTAGTGATTTCAATAGTTGCATAAGCAACAGTACGAACGTTTTCTTCTATCTCTTTGGCAATTTCTATATTTACTTCAAAAGCATTTGTTTTATTTACAATAGATTTGAAATTATTTTTGTCATATGAAATTTTAAAATAGTTAGAAATTTCTTTTAATAACTGTGTCGCTGCTAAAGCATCACTGCGATTCAAAGTTAAATCCATATCTCAAATATAATCATCAAAATTAATTTCACTAATTGACTTACCTAATTTAGATGTTAAATCTTTTGCTGAGTTAATCACATAAATTGAATCAGCTTCTAATTCTGTCAATACATTATTTGACAAACCAATTTCATTTAAAGCACAAATCATTCCTTGTGATTTATATCCGCGAATTTCACGTTCGTCTAATCTCATTCCATTCGCAATTTTTGTTCCTACTTTGGCAACAATTACAAATTGACCTGAATTTACGTTTGCAGCCCCGCAAACAATTTCTAACAATTTTTGAGCTCCAATATTGACTTTATTGAAACGTAAATGTGTACCTTCAATTGGAATTGATTCAACAACATATCCAATTACCAATTCCTCATTTAAATTAGCAAAATCACATGTTTCTTCAACTTCAAATCCAAGAGAATTTAAGGCTAATGAAATTTGATCATTGCTGATATTATTTAAGTTTAGATGCTGCTCTAATCATTTTCTTGTAATAATCATATATTTTCTCCCTATTCTCCATAAAATTTGAACTGATCTAAAAATTTAGTATTGTTCTCATAAAAGTTTCTAATATTATTAATTCCAAATTTCAGCATTGCAATTCTTTCAATTCCAATTCCAAATGCCAAAGCTGACTGTGTTTTTGGGTCCAAACCATTTAATTCCATAACTTGATCATTTATCATTCCTGAACCCAAGATCTCAATTCATCCTGATTGTTTGCACAAAGCACAACCTTTTCCATCACACTTAAAACATGAAACATCAACTTCAACGCTTGGTTCTGTAAAAGGAAAAAATGATGGTCTTAAGCGAATATTGACACTTTCATTAAACAATCTTTGACACATATATTTCAAAACTCATTTTAAGTTTGCAAAAGAAATTTTTTCTCCAAGAGCAAACCCATCAACCTGCATAAACTGATGCGAATGAGTGGCATCATCATCATCGCGTCGATAAACATTTCCATACGAAATGGCTGCCAAATTCTTGCTTTTGCTGTTTGTTTTTGAAATCTGAGTAAACATTCTTGCAGTTTCATTAGTACAATGAGTACGCATAACTACCTCATCATTAATATAAAAAGTATCTTGCATATCGCGAGCTGGATGTCCAATTGGCAAATTTAAATTTTGAAAATTAAATAAATCTAATTCAACTTCAGTTCCATCAACCATTTCAAATCCAATTTCAGTGAATATGTCACTAATCTCTTCAATAACTAAATTTAAAGGATGTTTTGTACCAAAATCAAGATTAGTTCCTGGTAAAGAAACATCAATTTGTTCAGCTTTTAACTTTTCATTTAAAACTGCGCGATTAAAATCCTCAAAACGCAAATTTAATTTATTGGTAATCTCAACACGAACTTGATTTGCCAACTTTCCTATTTCCTGGCGCTCTTCAACTGATGCTTCACGCATACCTTTCAAAATATCATTTAAGGGTGAGTCTTTTCCAGAAAATTGCTTTTTAACTTCTTCTAATTCTTCTAAACCCTTTGCTGAATTTAATTGATCATTAAATTCATTTAAAATTATCGTTAATTTATTAATCATTTTTATATTCCCTTTTTCCTTTTTCATTTTATTTGTTTAATTTTGCTTGCGAACGTAATTTCACAATGCAAAGTTCTTTTTGTTTCATATCAGCTTCATAAGTTGCTATCATAAGTTTAATTGTTTGATCATTTGGTATTAATTTGTAAATTGCTTTCAATGTCTTTTTTAAGTTATTTTGAAAATCAAGCTCTAGTTTTTTAAAACGAGCTTGATAAAAAATTTCCGTATCATATCTCATGGTTTTTTCTTTTCAATCTTCATGCAAAGCATTATAAAACACTCAATTAATTAAAGTCTCATTAACAAAATTTTTAAGATCACTATAGGCATTTAACAAAAATCGACTATAATTACGGGTAATAATTGCGACATCTCCTAGCTCATTCAAATATCTTTTTGTCGCTTCATCTACTTGATTAAACAAAAAACGTATTTTATCAATTTCTTGCTCAATTGCATCAATCATCAAGCTACTAAACTGGTAATCAAAACTTGTCTGTAAATAGGTTAAAAAGCTTGGCTTTGATATTAACTTGGGAAACCCCTCGAAACATCAATTGATTTGATAGCCTTCAAATTTTGTGCAATTTTGCTTAGCTACAGAAGTCAAATTAAAATTTTCTTGGACTCTAAAATACTCATCCATAGCATCACCTAACAATCTATTTAAATAATTTTATCAAAATATGCATAAATAAAAAGCAAAAAGCTACAAAGCTTTCTTGCTTTTTACTTTTTGACATGGCTTCAAATAGCGATAGTAGTGAATACGATTGCTCATGCAATTTAAAAATGTTGCAATTCCATAATTTGCGAATAATGCTCCCAGTATGGCTCCAGCAGAAAGTCATAACGGAACTTTTCAAGGATCAGCGATTGCATATGGAAATGGTGTAAATGGGTCTTCACTAAAACTATATAAAAATGCGGCTCTAATCATAATGAAAACTATATAGGCACCTGGAATTATCATTGCATTTCATCCTCCACGCTTTGCATATTGCCTTGAAGAATAACGTTTTTCAACTGTCATGAAATACAACAGTACTACCAACGGTGGAGTAACAAAGTGTTCCAAAACTGATTTCAAAATTTGATATCAACTTTTAAAGCCTGGAATAGTATCAGGGGCAACTATGAAATTAGTTGCATAAACTAAAAACACAAAAATATTTAAAGTGGTGATTAATGTAAATGTTTCTCGTGATCCTAAAAATTGGTAGGCTTGTGGTTTGCTAATTTTGATTAAATTGCAAATTCCTCATATTGAACTAATTATCGCATTTCAAACGGATAAATAAATAACTTGATTAATTAAGGAAATATCAAAGTTATTTGACACAGAGTCATTGTTTTGTTCAACAATTGATAAAAATAAGTCTAGTAAAACTACTCCCAGCGGAATAACAGCTATTCATAATAAGCAAAAAACTTGCGCTCTATTTTTCATATTTGCTCCTTTGACTATTTAACACTAAAAATATAATACAAAATAATAGTAAATAAAAAAACACCTTTAAGTGTTTTTTTAATCCATATTTGTAATTTGATTTAGTGGCTTGCGATTTACTTGACGACTTGATGTATATCATCCAACTGCTAAAATCATTGAACTAACTAAAAATGTTACGATCAGTGCCCTTCAGTCAAATCCAAGACTAATATATATTTGCCATTTGTAAGCGGCTATATATGTAATAACTTGCCATAAAATTGTTGATAACGTAAACGCAATTACAAATGAAACAAATGCTCAAATAATATAACTTCCCATAATGATTCAATTAATTTGCCCTGACTTATAACCAGTTGCTCTCAATGTCAAAATTATAACTGCTGCTTCTTCAACAATTATGTTCATAATAATCACCAAAATTATAATCAACAAAATTGTTTGCAATCCAATAAATATATACAACAATTGCGAAACTTTTGAAGCAAGAATTGTCACTCCCTGTCGCAGTAAGTTAATTGGTTGGGCCTTATATCCTTTAGTTAAAGATACCGGGTTTGGATTAGTTAGAGCATAAATTTCAGTTGAGGCCTTTAAGTTTGTATATTGCGAAAGCATTTGTAATGGTTTACCAATTCCTAAAGATAACGAATAAAATATTGAAGTGTCTTCATTTAATTCTAAGGCTAATGCATTTCCTGTAAATTTTAAGGAGTTTAGCGATTTAGGAATATTGAAAATGTCGATATTTCCTTCCAGCATTTTTTCTTGTGAAAATAGACTTGAAAAAATTAAGTGTTCCTTTTTCTGATTAAACATTAAATCATATAATTTATCGCTAAAATATGCTTTTGCAAATGTGCGATAGTCAACAAATAAATTCCAACTGGTGTCAATATTAAATGTTTCAGATCTGTTAATACCTACAACTTTTAAATCAATTTGAGCATACTTTTTATCTTTAGTTTTAATTTGGAATTTTGAACCAACTTTTAGATTGTCAGCTCGAGCTACTGAATATGGAATAATTACATTCAATGATCCATCATCATTAATTTCTGTTGTCTGATCAATTTGTTGTTGAGTAACTCCTGTAAAATTGTAGGCACTATAAATATTTCCATAAGCATTTTCTTTAAAATCGACTAAACTTAATTGCAAGTTGTCGGTTTTATCTGGATTAACATTAAGAACACTAATATTTTTTATTAAAAGATCTGTTTTTTTATTAAACAAGAATTGATTAAAAGTTACAACTTTTTCTTTATCAATACTATTACTTTTGCTTCCCATCATTGAACTCATAATTAGCGATTTCAAACCTGGAGCAATTCCTTCTAAATCAATTCCTATTGAGCTGTTAAACTGACTGCCAAAAGTGTTACTTATTTGCTTCAAATTCTGTGAGTTTAAACCTGTAATAGTTCCAGGTTTCTTAGAATCAATTAAAGGATTATTAATTAGTCCTCAATATTTGTCATTTTTAGGATCATAGTTTTTCAATACACTATTTTTAGACAATTGTGTTCAGGCCTCAGTGAACTCTTTAAAAGTTACTTTTTCCTTTCCACTTGCATTAATACTTTGAATTAAAATATTTTGAGAGTACTGCATCGCATAAATCATTGAAACAATTTTTGAAAGATCTGATAGAAATAAAGAATTATACAAATTGCTATTTTTTTGATCGGCAGTTTGTGAAGCATAAATTGCTTTCATTCCAATAAGAGTCTTAAGTAATTCATCACTTTTTTTATTAATCTTTGTGAAATCAATTTTAATATTTGGTATTTTTTCCAAGTCTTCAATGGTTGTATCAACCTGATCATTATTTTTAATTTTATTAATTAATTCATAATATGATACATTATCTTCTTCAATTCCAACTACCTTATAAGTTAATAAACTAAACAAAAATCATTTGCGAACATCCGTAATATTTTTTGAAAACTGCTCATCTTTAAAAATTAAACTTATATCAAAATCATTAATTTTATCACGCATTAACAATGCACTAACATACAAAGGCATAATACTATTTATTCCAGTTCATTTTTCATTTTCATATGAAGTTACACTATTAGAAATTGAATCTACTAATAGTCTAATTCCATAACGCGAATTGCTTTGGTCATCTTGAGCATTTAAATATTGATTATAGGAACTAAAATCTGAAATGTCTCGATAATTATTTAATTGACTTGCCCATTTATTTGGTTCGACTCCAGTTGGCAATGAAAATTTTCTATCAATTGGTGATAAAGCAAAATCCGAAACATTTTTATAAGTATACTTATGATCTAACTTATCATTATAATTGGCGAAGCCTTCTTGAGACATTTGAGCAAAAATAGTTTGAGCACCAAACATTAATGCATATACAAATGATGTCAAGGCAAATAAAGTTTGAATTACAACAAATTTACTTAAAGATGTTCTTACAAATGCCCTACGTAAGCGGTAACCAAACATTGCATTATTCGCATTCAATCTACGAACAACTCAAGTCGTTTTTGAAGCGGAACGAGATATTTTACTTTTTTCATTAATCAATTTTAATGCTGGCTCTTTAATATATAAAATTGTTATTCCGTAAGATATTGATAAAAATACTAACGGAATTGCAACAAAAATTAGTGCAGCAAATGGTAGCGAAATATATACTTGCGAAAATATAAACATCACTGATTTAACACTTGTTGAAGCAGAGAACATTTGCAGTGGAATCGAGCAAAAGTATCCAATTAGTAATCCCGAGAAAATAATTATGAGGGTTTTAAGTGCAAAAATTCATGACAGCTCAGTGACCTTGTAACCAAATGATTTAAAAACTCCTAGTTGCTTGCGAGTTTCATTCATTTCTTTTTTAATTAAAAAGTTAATAAAAATAAACGCCAATACTAAAACTGCTACTCCCATCAACTCATAAATTAAAATCTGAATTTTAATCAAATTTAGCCTATTATATTCTCAACTATCTTTATATTTCTCAAAGATTTTGGGATTTTTTTGTGTGTCAAAAATTAAAGTCTTGTAGTTAGCTGGATCACTACTAAACAAAGTCTGGGGTGTGTCATCACTTTTTGTTAAGTTTTTGATACGAATTTTTGTTCCAGTATTGATGCCTTCATAAGAAACGTTTGATCGCAAGTTGTTTTTTAAGATTGCTAAAAAATTACTATCAATATATCCATATGTGTAATTTTTAAATTCTTGAACCGCTGAACTATAGCTTCTTCCTGGTGTAATATCATCATGCTTAATTCCAAATCCAACGACACGAAACTTTATAGCAGAATTATAAAAAGCCTTTTCCTTATCATATTCAGAACTATCCAAACTAGAAGATGAAAAATTAAGAGTTTCACTTAAAATATCTCCAATTTGAATATTATTAGCTTTGGCATAAGTTTCGGAAATAACAATCTCTGGAACTTTAGTTAGATAATCTTGGGGATTTCATTTTTGTGGTTGATGACCCTCTTGAATATACACTTGATTAATTTTTCCATTTAAAATATTTGACCCAATGTTGATCGAAAATGATGAGCCAACTGAAGTTGAGTTTTTCTTAACGATTGAAAAAACATCTTCTTTTTCTAACATAAATTTAAAGTTATTATTACCATCATGAGCCAAACGATTTCTTTTATTGAAAATTACCTTTTCTGCCACATATTGATCAAAAGAATAACTATAATTTTTCAATTCATTTTTAAAACTAGGATTAATTGCTAAAGTTGTAACAAATGGAATCGAAATATTTTTATTTTCCAAAAATTCATTTTCCTTTGAGGGATCTTTAAATTCAGTCCCATTCATTAATTCTTGATATTCCTTGGTAATGACTTCTTTTACTTTATTTTTTAAATTTTCAACTATTGAAGCCTCATTATTTTTGCTAATTAATATTTGATAAATTTCATTTCTCAATTTAGTAAAGTCATGTTTTCGTTCAGGAATCGATGAAATATAAGTTCCAATTTGTTGGTACAAAGTACCATTAAATTGATTTCTTAAATATTCGTCTGTTTGTTGATCATTAGCGTTTATTTCTTTAATAATCTTGATTAAGCTTTCAAAAAAATTGTTACCATCAACTTTTATACCAATATCTGCAAATTCTCTAACTGAGTATTCTATGAATGCACTTGAAAAAAACTTCAAATAATCTTTATATTTTTGATTTTCAAATAAGTTTTTTTCAATATTGCTACCGTCTTTGTCATACTTTAAATTAATTTTAAAAGGACTTCATCGATTTAGTTCTTTGGATTCAAAACTGTAAAGAAAATTTTGAGCGTAATTTGTAATGTATAACTTAATAAGTTCTTGCTTTTCTTTTGATAATTTGACATTCTCAAAAGAACTAAAACTATCTGATGATTCATCGATATTCAACAAGTCATTGACCATAGAATTAATCATTTCAATTCCAAATTTTGAAATGATTCCTGATCGAATCGAAATTGCTTGGCCGTTATCACCTGTTAAAAAGGGGTAAGTATATTCCTGATAATTGCTTAAATCAATTTTAGGACTGTTAATCACTGTTTCATCAGTATTGCCAGTTTTTTTGTAATCATTTTGAGGATTTAAAATATATTCCAAAACAAACTTTTCACTATAATTGGCTGCTACCATTTTTGAATTATATTGTGTTGTATGTTTTTCAATTTCTTTAATCCTAGAATTCATTTGCAAAGGTGTTGATAACAATCCAATAATCATTGTTGCCAAAATAATAATAAAAATTAAAGTTCCAATTGTTGAAACTCAGTTTTTAAAAAATGTCTTCATATAACTTTTGATAATTTGTTTCATACTTGGAACCTCCATTTCCCATTATAATAATTTTAACCACTTTTGCGAGTTTATAAAACCTATTTTAAAAATTGAACTCTGATTAATTATTATCCCAAACTCTAAAGTCTACTTATAATTAGAGTCTATAATCTGAAATTCGACAGTTAATGCATTTTCTTGGTGCATTTGAATATAATTTCCTTCTCCAACAAAGTCATATAATTTTAAAAATAACTTTGAATGATGATAATTTTGTTTATTATGAATGAACAAATATTTTACAATTGATGTCGTTTTAAAATCTTGTACAATTTTATGCGCAACTGTCATTTTTTCTGGCAATGATCAATAAAACTTTTGACTCCCAGAATCATATCGAGTCATTTTTCCATATCCATTGCCATCTTCATCAGCTAAAATAATTTGTTTTGACAAATCAAATGTTAAATATCCCGCTTGAAAGGTGATGATTTTTAGCTCCTGACGATATCACAAAAAGTTTGTTCTTCCAATTGCAGCTAAGGCTTGCTTAACTGTGTAAGTTGATTTCATATTTAACAACTTATGTCTAGTAGTTTCAAAAATCAAATTTTCATTTTCCATTTTATATTCTAGAATCATTAGAATTTCTTCAACAATTATTTGATGACTATTAATAAAATTTGTAACTAAATCAGGTATTTCCAAATAGTTGGGATAAATTGCAAGAAATTTATCCAGACTCGTAACCTCATATAAAAAACACGTCATCAATAAATTATCATAATCCAAATCAATTTCGCTATCAGATAATTTATTTGTTAAGCGCAAGTAGAAATAATTAATGATCTGATAATTGTTCAAAAAGATAAACTGCTTAATGATATTTTTATTACGTCTTGTATCATTTTGATGCAGCAAACGACTTTTGCCTTGGCAAGCCACTTTTAAAAATAATTCATCTAGTTTGTTGTAGAAATCATAAATTGACAACTCATATTCTTTAATCATTTGCAATAAGGCTTGATTTTTGTGTTGTTTGTAATATTTAATGACATCTAATTGCAATTGATTTTTATTGTGATATCACTTTTTCAAACTTTCCAAAATTAGTTGCTCGGTTTGCTTTTCTAAGCGAATCGTACAATCGTAGGGCAAAAAATTCTTTCCATTTGTAAAATCAGTGACTTTCATTCCTTGTTCAAATAAATTCTTAATTCCTACAGTTAAATCATATTTACTATCTATATTGGCAATTAAGTCATAAACTTCTAAGCGATTTTTTAAAGTTGTCTTTCTTAATCCACGACCCAACTGCTGTAGGTAAACTGTTTTTGAACTAGTTGGTCGGAGCAAAATAATTGTATTAATTTCAGGAACATCAATTCCTTCATTAAAAATGTTAACTACACATAAATAGTTAATTCGACCGTTTTTAAATTCATGTAAAATACGCATACGCTCTTTATTGTTTTCTGAAGTTAAATACTCAGCACGCAAATTTTTAGCTTTCAAATAATTTGCAATTATTTTAGCATGCTCAACAGTGGCACAAAAAATTAGGCAAGTGGGACGAGCATAAATTCCCAAATACTTTTCAATCACATCAAATAATAGTTTATTTCGTGAATCAGTGTTAATTTTTTGAAAAATCGCTCGATCAGAAGTCAAATCAACACCTTGCAAATTCGTTGTTGTGTCATCAATACAATAATAATCAAATGGACATAACAACTTTTGGTTAATTGCTTCTCACAAACGAAGTTCATAAGCAAATTCATTATCAAAGTATTTACTAATGTCTTGTAAATCTTCACGCTCTGGAGTGGCAGTTAACCCCAAAACTTCTTGAGGTTTAAAATAGTTAAATACTTTATCAAAACTATTAGCAGCCAAATGATGTGCTTCATCAAAAACAATTACGTCAAAATCATCGGGGTTGAAAAAGTCCAGTCGATTTGACAGTGATTGAATTGTAGTAAATAAATGCTTTGGCTTCTCATCAATGAAGGCTCCGTCATACAAGACTTTTCCAAAGTTCAAATCATTTAAAACTTGACGATATGTAACAATTGCTTGATCAATAATTTCTTTTTGATGAGCTATAAATAATAGCCTTAGTTCTTTTGTTTGATTTTCCTGAAGACGCTTAAAATCAAAAGCAGCTACTGTTGTTTTTCCAGTTCCGGTCGCCATAACAATTAAATGCTTATTCTTATTTTGAAATCGACGATAGGATAATTTATTAATAATTTCTTTCTGAAACTTGAATAAATATCGACGCATAGAAAGAAACTTACTATCTTCTATATTATCTATCTGAATTTTGGACATTTGATTTTCTTTAACTCTTTGCAATAAAAAATCACGTTCCTGCAAGTTTTTAAAGTCCACAAAATTTTCTTCTCACAAACTGTCAAACTCACAAATCATTTGATTAACGATATCATTGGAATCTTTGGGGTTTTTTGAAAAAATTTTGACATTTCATTCTCGTCCTGCAATCATTCCATTGTAGGTTAAATTTGATGACCCAATAATCGCACTGTGGTTGCCATTTTTGCGTTTAAAAATCGATGCCTTAATATGAATTCTTTCACTATGTTTTTCTAGGTTGTCTTCAATTTTAATTTCTATGTTAGAATATTTTTCAGCTATTTTAACTAGCTCTTTAAGGTTATTAAACTGAGATAAATCATCAAAGGTTGTCGATATGATTTTGATTGGAATGTGGTGCTCTAAACAGTAATCAAAACTTGTAACAATGCGATTTAAAATTGCTTTAGAAATAAACGGGTAAATTAAATATACTTCGTCACAACTAGTAATCTCTTTTTGCATTTCTAGAAGTAATTTTTGTTGATCTTTGTTAGTAAAGAATTTTTCTTGATTCATAGCAACCTCCATTTTTTCTTGATTCATAGCAACCTCCATTATATATCTATTTTATATTTTAAACTATCTACACCTCAAAACTCAAAATAAAACAGTAACATTTAAGCCACTGTTTCAACATCATCAAAACCTAATTTATATTTTATAAGTTCTGATTTGATAATAACGATTATGAAGTATGTTCCACCAATAATATAGCTTTTCTTTAGATACTTGAATTTAGTTTCAAAATCGCAGTAAATTTTAAATTTGTTTTAACTTTTTTTGGCAAATCCTATTTGCTTCCAATAGACATTGTATAAAAATAAAATTAGCCCATAATTTTATTTTGTTCTGCTATATCCTTTAAGATTTTGATAATTTGTTTTATGTAATTTCAAATATAGAGCTATTCCAAATATTAGGGCAATAATCCCCATACCAACTGCAATACCTAAAATAATTTGATTTCCCGTTTGATTAGCAATATGAATAGAGTCTCCATTGGGGTTAATAATAACTTCGTAATGCTTGGATTCGATTTTTGCTTTAACTTGCTGAAAAAATGAATCTGGTGTGAATGCAATAATTGAAATGATATTGACAGCTGCTGCGTATTGATGATTTGAAACTTTCATTTCAGTTGAAATTGGTGATCAGCGAATTGTCACAACTGCTCAGGTTAATGCACCTAAAATGATTAAGTTTAAACATGCGGCAATTTTTATTGCAATAACTCTTCAATTATATGGCTCTTCTAAAGCTCACTGACGAAAATCATTTTTAAATCCTGGCAAAATGATTGCAATTAAAATTAGCAAAATTCCTAAAAATAAACCAATACACATTCATAAAATGTAGGAATGGCTCTTATCAGCTGCTCTACCTGCAAATGGCGAAATTATAAATCGCATTACATAGGTTCTAAAAATTCCAATAATTGATACCACAACTGCTCCAACCAAGAAGATATTATCTAAATAGTTAATGTAGCTGCTTAATCCCATTTGTAGCATGTACACTCCAAGGACTAAAATTCCCAAAGCTCAAATTTGTCAGTTCTTTAAAAGTTTGAACATTTCTTTTAAAGAAAAACTTTTGTCGGTGCTCTTTTTTTCTTCAATAAATAGAAAAACCATAACTGTTGCAGAAACTAGGCAGACTAAATACAAACTAACAAGGATAAAAAATCCTGAACTAATCTGATAATTGTTGACTACAATGTTGGGTAAAATTTCATTAGCGTTTAGAGTTAATAGCAAAATTCCAACCCCTGCTAGTATTAAACCAAAGAGTCCATTTAAGGAACCTTGAATACCATTATTTTTGCCAACTTTTTGTTCTTTGGCAATTCCTACTAAATCAGCGGTATCATTATTTTTAACTAACTTTCATAACGGAGCTCAAAATAGTCCGCTCTTCGCAAAACTATAAAAACAGAAAAGCGCATACAATTGATATTTAACTAAAATTCTGTTGCCCGTTCAAGCATTAATGAAGGGTAACATCATATATCATGTAGCCAAAATTGTAATTAATGCTAAAGCTGCTCCAATCAAATGCTTGCTTTTAAATTTATCCCCAATGTACATACCCAAAATATAGCACGGTATAGATAGATACCCATATAGGGCTTTTCCTTGTGAATATTCTGAAGCATGCAATCCTAAATAGCTATAAACATTTGGAACAAAATTTTCCATATACGAAGGAATTGCAAATACAGCAACATCTGCCAAGGCTAAGATTACTAATGGAAAAGTTTTAAGCCATTTTGATTTAAAAACTCTAACTTTGGATTTACTGATAGAATTTAATTTCATTTTTCTCTTTTCTACTCTCATAATTATTATTTTTCCTTTTTTATTGGTTGCTTATTCTTTTGTTGGTTTGAAAACCATTTTGCATTAAAAACATAAATGTAAAAATAATTTAATTATCTACTTGATAATGTATAGTAGTTATATTATATTTATCCTTAGGGAGATAAAATATGAATAAGAAAGAAATAAAATTAAAAAAGAAATGATTACAAAAATTGCGTAAGGCACTAAAACTATTAGCTGAAGATGATGCTAATGATATTATAGAGTCATATGAAGAAAAAATTAATGAAGAGTTTAATGAGCTAGGAAACATGCAAATTGTTTTGGATCAGCTTTCAAATACTGAAGTCATTGCTCGTGAAATCTACTTAGAACTTGGTATAGATTATAATGCAAAACCAAAGCATGAGAAAAAAAGCAAAACTCAAAAAACTAAGGTCGAAAAGGTTAAAGTTCAAAAACCGCAGGGAAAATCTGTTGGAATAAAGCTAGCTTTTACATTTCCAAATTTTATTATGAGCATTTTTGCTATCGCTTTGGCATTAATAAGCGCTGCGCTTTATCTTGTGGCATTTGTTTTAGTAATTGGTTTTCCATTTATGATAACAATTTTTTTTGTCACTTATGACTTTGCAATTGCAATAAGCCTATTTGTCCTAATCCTAGGATTAGTTCCTTTACTGACAATAGCACTTTGATATATTGCTAAGTTTTTTGAAAAGTCTACAAAAGTAATAATAAACGGAATTTTTATTGTCTATACTGATGAGCGTCCATTTGCCATGCTTTTCAAAAAATCAATGATTAACAAAATTATGCTAATTTCTGCAATAACTTTTGCAATAATTACAGGTTTTGGAGCAGCAATAAACTTAGCACCAGAAAATAGCGTTTTGGCTTCAAACTATAACAATAATTACCGTTACTCTCAGGTAACTGAAATTAATGTTGCTGATGAAATTAAGGATGCTTCTGCTGTACACCTTATTTACGATGAATTAAGTTCTTCAATGATTCGAAACACTAATGAGAAATTTGATTCAACCTTGGAATATGGGTCTATTAAATTAGTTAGACACTATAACATTAAAGAAAAATATACGCTTGATACAAAAGTTGACGTTGTTAATTTAAGTTCTTCAAATAATAATGACTATCAAATTTACTTATCTTCAAATTTGCCATGAAATGCAATTGTGGGTGTAACAAGTTTTGAAAGATATGAAATTTTTTATAACTTTAAGCCAAATAACTCAGGTGAGGTTGTTTAATGGATACACAATTAAAAAAAGGTGTTTTAGAAATGTTGGTCTTACATTTTTTGAGCAAAAAAAATTATTACGCATATGAATTAAACAAAGCTTTAAATGGCGTTATTCAAACAAATGAGTCAACGTCTTATGCTATTTTTAAAAAATTGATTATTAAGGAATATGCTGAATATTACGTTGAAGAGTCACAAAATGGACCTTCAAGAAAATATTATAAAATTACCAAAGATGGTTTTGCTGAGTTGCAAAAAAACAAGGCAGAATGAGACGAATTTCATAAAGTAATTAATAACTTGCTAAATCAATAAAAAAACCAAATTTACTTTGGTTTTTTTATTAATTAGAATTTTAACTGCTATTTCTATTATTTCATTCCAATCATTGTAAAAACTACGTGTCCGTCATCAAAAAAGACATCTCCATCTTGACCGCTTTCACCCAATGTGACATTAAATAGGTCATTTGATATTATCATTTCTAGTGTTTGATAGTAATTACCTCCGCTTGGAACAGAAACACCTGTAGTTTGCAATCCTTTCAATATATCAGAATTAACATTTGCAATTGAAAAAGATTTTAAATTTCTTCAGTATGTTGGAGCCGTTTGAATATATTCAAAATTGAAACTATCCATTCCCTTCAACTTACTTAAAAAATACTCATTTTTAATTTTTGCTACTTCAGGATCATTGTCAGCAATTAGGTTTAATCCTTTAGTAACTTGATCACTATATGGTCTTTTTTTCAGGAAAGTTGTGTCATTGCTCAATCCTTTTCAATAATCCCATATATTAAAGTCGGTTCCATCTGCTTTCTTAGCCCCTGATTTTCCTGACATATAAAATAGAAGACCTTTTTCTTCAAGTTTTGCATCATTTGACAATTCATCAATGTCAGTTGGTGATATACCATAAAATTTGTGAAACTCTTTTAGGGCCAACTCAGCGCCACTATAGTAAGCGGCAAAAATTTTGTTAGTTTCAATTTCATTTTCAGTATTTGATGTTTTGTCAACAGCTACAGATAAATTGACTTTAATATCATTTAGTTTTTGCGTATAACCATTTTTTAGAGCAAACTGAATTCCCTTAATTCCGGCCTGTTCATTAGAAACTGAAGCACTCATTAAGTTTTCAATATTTGCTGATTCTTCAACAGTAGAGTTTTTAATAATTTCTTTGTACTCTGCTTCAAAAGTGGTTTTGTAATCTTTTTGTGCTTCCTTATATGAAGCTTGCAAATCTTCAAATAAAATCTTATTTTTGGCAATTACGCCATCAGCCAATTTAACTGATATATCTTCGTTTACTGCACCAAAATACATTTTTTGTCTTTTTATTTCATTTGCATCAATTATTCCCTTTTTTGGCCCTATCAATTTTGTAAGTTTAATTTTTTGTATATTAAGAGATCCGATTTCGCTTCTTTTAGAGCTACTTCTTACAACATTTTCAGGATCGTTTATAGAAACTTTTACGGCTTTCAAGATATTGCTTTCACTATTTGCAAAATAGTCTTTTTCAATATTTTTAACCATATTTTTAGCTAATTTTTTATAGTACTCTTCCAAAGCGATTTTGTATTTTTCAGATTTCCCACCAACAGTTTCTATAGAATCAATATTTAAATCATTTTTATCAATTCATACTGAATCATTTCCTGCTTTTAACAAATTAGCCGCAAAATTTTCTTGAATATTTTTGATTGTTTCTACAATAATTTTGTCATCAGAAATTGTGATTGATACAGTTCCTTTTATAGTTTTAGTTTGCTTGCTATCTTCTGCATCCATGTAAGAATATTTTGAAGAATAGTTAATTTCAAGATTTGAAAGAAAACTGTCTCCTTCAACTTTGGTATAATTTAATAATGCTGTTTCATAATCAAAGGCAATATTTTGAATTCAGTTTTGCCCCAATGATCCTATGATAATTTGATAAATAGAGGCACTAATTGATTTTTTTAGATTGTTAACTTTTGAAGCAGGTGATAATAATGATTCAATATTTCTTTTTAGAGTATCTTTTTGCTTATCATCTAAAACTTTGTAAAAATTAACTGGTGTTGGAGTTTCGGATTCATCTAGTACTTTAGGAATCTCGCTTTTTGCCTTATTGTAAACATCTTCTAAGTTATCTTTTCCAAAGAAAGCTAAGTTATTGCTACTAGCTTCACTTTCTAAAAGCGTTGCGCTATCAGCGATTGGAGCTGAAACAACTGAAGTTCACTTTGTAATTACTTCATTTTCAAATTGTTTTATTAATTTATTAATTTCTTCTTTTCCTTGCTCAGGATTTGGATTGACATTTTTGTCATCTTTATTTCCACAAGCAACAACTGATAAACCAGCAGTTGCAGTTAAAGTAACTGCTCCCAATATTGTTAATAATTTTTTCATTTCATTTTCCTTTTCTGTAATGCTTCATATCTTACTTTTCTAATAATTTTTATTGACTTCCAAGATTGACTTTTACTCCTTGTTTAATTTCTTTTAACTTTTCTTCTGTAGCTAAGTCATTAACTTTTCCATTTAATGCTAAAAGCAAATCTAAAGATTCAACAAATTCCAATTTCAAAGAGTCAAAGTCTTTTTTATACTTCTTATTATTTTCCATTAGTTTTTTTTCATAGTTTGACTTTGTAAGTTTTAACTCATCCTGAAAAGCTTTAAACATTTCCAATTTGATATTGTTTACTTTATCCAGTGAAACAAAATCTGTAGTTGCTGAGTTGTTACTTTTTATTTCTTCGCTTATTTGAGCCACTACATTTTTCATATCTTCTATTTCTGACTTAAAATCTGTTCTTTTGGCAGTCGCTTCAAGATTTTGGATTTTGTTAAAAATTTCGTCTTTCAATTTTTCTAAATCTGAGTAACTTATCAAACTGTTGACACTTTCAGTTAGCTCATCAGTTGCTTTTTTATTTTTAAAAATTTCTGTTCTTAGCATGTTCAATAATTCAACAGATTCTTGATTGTTTCTATCAACAAGATCATTAATCTCTTCTTTTAGTTTTTCTTGACAGCTAAAAAAAACATCTTTCTGGACTAATTGATTGTTACTTTCTTTTAAACTTTGAATTGTCTGTTCTATTATTGAAATGTCAGAATCAAATGACTTCATTTCTTTATTTAAAGCTATTTGAAAACTGTCAATAATCTTTTGTTCTCTGTCAAAAAGTTCATCCCTTGAAACTTTTTCCAAGCAGTTTTCTTTAATTTTATTTAAATTTAAAATGACTGATTCCAAATTATTATGTAAGTCATTAATTTTGCTGTCACAAATTGAGTTTTCTAAAGTAAGCTCCTTGCATTGCTTTTTAACATCATCAATTTCTCATTCAAGTTGGTCTACTATTTTCTTTTTTACATTTTCTAAAGTATAACTATCATCTTCTGATAGTTTTTTAAATAAACTGTCATCCTCATTATCAGTAAAATACTTACTTTCTCTCAAACTATTTTGAAGTTTTCTTAAAGATTCTATGTATTTTGAGGATTTTTCATCTTCACTTGAGACATAATTTATAATTTTATTATTTTCAGTATTCAAATCGCCTGGTTTTTTTGTTTTTAAATTACTATGTGCTATTTCAGTTTTCAAAATGTGCTCCAAATTGCTAATTTTTAAATTAATTAGGTCTGCTATTTTGTCAAACTTTTTGTCACTAATGGTATTATTATCTTTTAAATAATTTTGCTTTTTTTCTTCAAGATTATAGTCATTATTTGTAATGGATTTGTTGTAAATACTTTCTAATTCAATAATTGCATCCAAGTAATTACTACATATCTTTACTATGTTATTTTTGAAATCTTTAATGCAGAAAAAGTTGTCATTTTTTTCTATATAAAAATTCTCTTTCAACTTTGTTATCATAATTAATAGTTCCTCACTTTTGGTTGGTTGATATTTAATACATTTTGAAAAAACGACTAGCCTTTTTAGGTTTTTTAGTTTTTCCTTTTGCTTTTTGTTTTTGCTTTTTATTTTCTCAACTATTTTTCATTTTATTTTTATTGCCCTCTGAACCTTTTATTTGAAATCATATTTTTTAAATCTAATTAAAGCGACAGTAAATCCAAGTAAGCTTATCCCAATGAGTATGGCAGTATAGTATCAAGATTTAGTATAGTTTGTTGTTGTATTTTCTTTAATTCGATTCTGATTATTCAAATCCAATTTGTACTCTTTGTAACCAAGAAACATATTTTTCTGATTTTCTAAGTAAATTTTTGAATCTGAATTTGGTGAAAATCAAATGTCCTGATTATAAAATCCCAAGTTTTCAGTATATAGCATTCACAAACCACTATATAAATTAAAGTAAGATAATATACCTATTGTATTTCGTCCATTTTGATAAGTGTCTCAATCAGCAGAAGATGTTTTTATAGAATTTGTGGACATTATTAAATAATTGCTTGAGTATTTAATAAAGTATTGCTCCAATATTCTTGCTGTATACATTAATTTAAAATCAAGCTGCTTTTTGACTAAGTCATCTGCATTTGAAAACTTAAAGCCATCACTGTTACGACCAATAAGGGCATATTCATAAAGAGTTTTTAAGTCTTGATCTTTCAATGCATATTTGTCTTTTTCACCACCGCCAGGATTAATTTTTTTTAAAAAACTCTTATCAACTCCAGATTCCATGAACAAGAAATCATAGAATAAATCATACTTCTCAAATTGCACATTATTATTAAAGTGAGCGGTTATTTCATTTGTAAAATTTTTAAAATCTTTTAATATGTTCTTGGTATTTTCTGAAGTCGCTTTTGAAATTAAAGTTTCAAGCTCATTATTGCTAATAAATGTTTCATTTAAAGTTAATTGAATATCAAATTTGTCACCACTTTTTCAAGTTTCTGGAACTGTTTTGTCTCTTAATGGTTTTGAAAATAATTCCAAATTGCTTTCATTAACAATTACTGGCTCTTTTCTTATTAATCCTAATTTTGATCACATTTCTGTTCTGAGCAAAATAGTCTGCTTGCTACTAAAACTTTCTTGAGTCATTTGAGAATTTAAAAAATAATCATAAATATACTTTGATAAATATTTATATTTTATGTTTCCATTTTTGACATTGTTGTTTAAATTGTAAGCATCATAAATATCATTTAGCTTAAATAATTGATTATTTTCAAATTGAATGTTGTAACTTTTTTCATTTGCTTTAACAAATGACATTGGAATATTTGCTACAAAAGAAACTGCTAACAATAACGTACAAATAATTGTTGTAGTTTGCAAACTGAAAACAAAAATTAGAAAGATAACAAAGTTGGTTAATAGAAATGTAGCTAAAAGCGTATACAGACTATATGTGACTGTCATCTTCAAAATAAAAACATCGTACTTCAACAAATTAAAAGCTGAGTAAAATAAATTAATAGTCAAAAAACTGCCTATAATATTAACCATTATAATCAGAAGAACAAGAATATATTGTGCTAGAAAGAACTTCACTCGATTAACTTGGTTTGTTAATACAATATATGTTGTTTTATCTTCAAAATTTTTGTTGAAAAAGAATTGGATCATCCTTAATATAAAAACAAACATTAAACAGCAAGTAAAAAATAAAATATAAAAGTTGAAAATAATGACCTGTGATTCTCCGGACTTGGCATACGCCAACAGAATTCCAATGATAATTGAAGAGATTAAAACTAAAATATTCAGAACATAAAATAATATCTCCTTTGTGATACTTTTAAAACTAAACTTTATCAATTTGAAAAAAGGTATTCTGCTATACTTTATTAGCTTTTTTGGCTTTTTTTTATGTTTGATTTCCTTAGTCGTGTTGTTATTAATTAGTTCCAAGATGTCTACCTCCTTTCTACAGTTGGTATAAAGTACT
Source organism: Mesoplasma syrphidae (assembly GCF_002843565.1). NCBI lineage: Bacteria > Bacillati > Mycoplasmatota > Mollicutes > Entomoplasmatales > Entomoplasmataceae > Mesoplasma > Mesoplasma syrphidae. The sequence goes on along the minus strand of NZ_CP025257.1, from coordinate 340,528 downwards.
AAAGTTTTATGCTTTCTAATCGCACTCTAAAAACCTTGGATGATGTTTTATATGCTCCATCTTTATTTTTAGATAACAGAATCATATGATAGTATTCTTTACCACTCAAACTTGTGTTAGTAATAATAGTTGTCTGCTCCTGCAATTCGCTTAGTGAACCTGTTTTGTCCAACTTAGCTTTTATATTTGCCTCAAAATTAATATCATTTTCATTAAAAAATAGAGCTTTGTCGTTGGCTTGCAAATTGAAATCTTTTTCATAATTAAAAGCTGTTGTATATTTCATATGCTTTTCAACAAAAAGATGATTTTCTAACACATTGCCAGAATTTAATAGTTTTGATACGAAATTCATTTTGGCATTATATCCAGTACTCTCTTTGTTGGCGTTTTCTCACGGATCCTCATTTGGAGATACTGGATTTTCTGTAACTCTTCCTCATTTTGATGTTAGTTTTTCTTTAATCAAATAATTACCTTGATCTTCAAGAAAATTTTGACCTACTTTTCCAAAATTTATAAACTGCGGATTAATTAACATTTTTCCGTTCTTTTGTTCAAACAGCTTTCAGGACAAAGTAGTATTGTCAATATTTCGTAGTGATAACAAACTTACAGGAATTGTTATTTTTCTTATATCATTGCCACCAAATTCATATCCCAAATTTACATTTGGCTTTAAAGTTAGTTCAATCTCGACATTTCAATAAGACTTGTTTGCTTGAGCATCTCCTTCAATTTTTTTTACAAAAAGTGAGTCATACAAGATGCCATCATCAAAAGTAATATTTTCAATTTTAGTTTTAATTTCATTTCTAAAAACATTTATATCTAAAAATATTCATGTTTGAGCTTGTTGTTTTATTTTGGCAGATAGCTCAGTTATTTTTTGCTCGTTTATGATAATCGGCATTAACATTTTTCCTTCAAATTTTCTAAACCCATTGTCAACATCACTTGCAAATTTATACTGTTCGTCATCTTTTAAGCCGACATTTGCTTCGAAACTAAACCTTACAGTTTCTCTATTTTTTTGATAGTCTTTTTGTCCGTTACTTGCTGGTGAAAAATTTTCAATAGTTAAATTGATTACTTCTCCAAACATTATTCCTTCTGTAGGTGCGCCCGGCATATTTCTATTGGACTTAAAAATTTTTTGAACCAGCTCTTTATTATTAAAAGTTGTGCCCTCTAAAAAATCTTTCAAACTTGCAATTGAAGATTCCACATCATTTTTGGTAATCTTAATTTTACCCGGAGGCAAATTTTCACCATACGCGTATGCAATTGTAATCTTGCCTGAGTATGTAAAGTTGTTTTCATTTTTGCCATTTCCAATAAATGTTATTTTTTGCTCAAACTGTGTATTAGCTCCAGGGCTAATTGGTTTACCAACATCAACAGATATTCCTCCAGCTTTATCAATCTTTTGATCAATAATGGCTTTTTCTAACTTTTCTTTTTCTCATGGCTCGGCTATTTCAGTTTTTGAGTACAAAAGCAGTTTTAATTTCTTCTCAATGCTGGAAATTTTTTCGGTAAACCTATCTTTGACATTGCAAGAAACTACCGTTGTAGTTGTTGTCACGCTTAACCCCACGACACCTAAAATTGCTAGCAGTCTTTTCATATTATTTTTGCTCTCCTTTTCTTAAATTACTATTTGCTAATTAAACAATTTTTAGTCGCTTTTTAATATCATTGATGCGTTTTAAAATGTCACAATCAACGTTTGCCGATTTACTTATTTCATTATTCATATCTTTATTTATTTCTACCCCTAATTCAAATGAAGTTTTTCGTATTTTGGTTTCTCTAGAATCTGTTTTTTTATCCAAGGAATAAAAATAAGTCTTATCAGGCTCGTTCAAGATCTCATCAAACTCTTCATAGATAAATATTTGCTTATCATTATCTTTAAAGTTTTCAGCATAAGTAATTGGCTGATATTTTGGAATATGCGGTAATGTTTTGTCTTTTAGTGCTTTCTGAATCTCACTAATATTAATTGTCTGAGCGATAATATTTTCGGCCTTAGTACTATACTTGTTAAGTACTGCCTGAACATCATTAAACGTTTGTTCTTTCTTTAGACCAACAATTATGCTACTAGTTTTTTTATTAGTTTCAAAAGTTAAAATATTATGCTCGTTTAAGTGCTTTTCAACATTTTCAATACTAATATCATTTTCAAAAGACAGCTTTAATTTTTTGTACAAATTTAACTCTTCTTTGGTACCTGAAAAAACTAATTTTCCTTTTTCAAGAACAACAAAGTTTTCAATAATATCATAAACTTCATCAATATTATGAACTGTTAGTATAATAGTGCATTCTGACTCTTCCTTAAACTCTTTAAGAATTTCATAGACATAGTTTCTTCATTTTGAATCAAGATTTGCTCCTGGCTCATCTAAAATTAAAATTTCAGGTTCTTTAATGAAACACAAAATTAAATTCATACGATTTTTCATCCCTCATGAAAAAGCATTTAAAGATTTATCTTTTGCAGATCACAAATCAAATTTCTTTAGTCAATATTCAATTTTGCTATCAGCAATTCTCATATCAAGTCCCATAACATTACACATATTTTTTAAAAAATCATAAGCTGAAATTGAGTACAATGAAAAATCCATTTGCGAATAAAACCCAACATTAGCATTATTTTCAATTGAGCTTGATGATTTTCTTTCTTTTCCATTAATATAAATATCTCCATTATAATTTAATGTCGCTCCCAAGAGTGAGTTCAAAAACACGCTTTTACCAGATCCACTGCTTCCCAACAAGGCAGTAACTTTGCCTTTTTCAATATTAAATGAGAAAGGTCCAATATCGATATCCTTAAATTTTTTGTGAAAATCTACGGCCACAACTGAATTTTTTTGAAATAGCAAAGAACTTTTGTCAAGGTTCTTATTTCTCATATAATCGGTCTCCTTTTACATAGTATTAAACTACGAGGTTAATTTTACAAAAAAAAAAAAAAAACAAGACCCTTTACCAAAAAGGTCTTATTTTTTTAATTTTCTGTGGATTTAAAAAACTTTAAAGCAAGTATCTAGTATAAAAATTTTGGGTTTAGTTAATCCTGTAGTATGCTTAAAAACTGCTAACTTTCGCAATTTAAATGTCAGTTTAATATTTATCTAAAAACATATTTTTACTTAATTTTTAATAATGTTCTTTATAATAGGCTTTTGAGAATTTTGAATTGACAACTATTTGCAATATTTGCCTTTATTTTTGACTTAGTTTAAACTTGAGATACCTTTTTTACATACAATTTTCTAATAATATTTAATCAAAATATCAATTACTGACTTATCAGTTTTAAAATTTTCTTATTTTTTGAACGACTAAATCAGCACTATCTTACTATTTACTTCTACAAATGTTTGCAAAATTCTAAACAGCGGAAGTATAAATCGAGCACTTTAATAAAACTAATATTTTTTGTATTTTATTCAAAAAATAAAAAACTTTAAATAAAATTTTTTTTATTTAAAGCCCCCAAATTTTAAAATTGTTTTACATACTACAAAATTCTACTTAAAAAATCTTAAATACATACCTATACATACCTATATTAGCGACAAGCAATTTTAAAAGTTACTTGTTTTTAAAATCACATAATCAACTTTTTTAATTGCCTTTAGTTTGCTTCCTCCAGCATAAGAAATTGATGATTGCAAATCTTCATGCATTTCTTTATAAGTTTCGGTTAACTTTCCGCGAACCTTAATTAGCTCTTTTTTACCTTCAACATAACGTTTCTCACCTTTGTTATATTCACTAGCACTTCCATAATATTCTTTAAACATTATTCCATCAACTGTAACATTTTTACCAGGCGATTCTTCATGTGCTGCAAACAAACTTCCTATCATACAAATAGTCGCTCCAAAACGAATTGATTTGGCAATATCGCCATTTACACGTAATCCACCATCAGCAATAATAGGCTTAGTGGCTGCCTTACTACATCACTTGATTGCTCCTAATTGTCATCCACCAGTTCCAAAACCGGTTTTCAATTTTGTAATACATACTTTACCAGGTCCAACCCCAACTTTAGTCGCGTCAGCTCCTCAGTACTCAAGATCGCGAACTGCTTGAGGCGTTGCAACATTACCAGCAATAATAAAGGTTCTATCACCCATCATTTTTCTAATGTATTCAATTAATTGTTTTACAGACTCAGAATGCCCATGAGCAATATCAATTGTGATAAACTCTGGTATTTCTTCAATTGCCACCAAATCAGCAACTATTTGATAATCAGCTGGTTGAACTCCAAGACTTATTGAAGCAATCAGATTTTTCTGATGCATCATTTTTACAAATTTTACAGCATCAACATTGAAGCGATGCATAACATAAAAATAATTTTGCTTTGCCAACTCCACACAAATTTCTTCGTTAATAACTGACGCCATATTAGCAGGAACAACTGGCATAGCAAATTTATATTTTCCCAATTCCACACTGGTATCACATTGACTTCTTGATGTGACAATACATTTGTTGGGAATTAATTGGATATCTTCATAATCAAAAGCGTACATATTTCTCCTCTATTCTTTTACATACTTATTATAAAAGAAAAATAGTACTTTTACCTAATTAAAAATATATTTCATTTTAACAATTTTTATTCTTTGACAATCATCCATTTTAACCAATTATTTTTGAGAATCTTGTTCTTCTTTTTTGTCTTTTCTTTTTAATAGCAATAATAATAAGGCAATAAAAGTTGCAAAACTTACTACCCCAATAACTGAAATAATCAATACTGTATAAGTCTCCTTTTCTTCGTTGATTTCAAAAATTGAAAGAACTATTTCTCCCATATAGACATCTTGGTCCAACGTAGATAAAGTCACTGTTCCATCAGAATTAAAAGTAAATTTGATTTGTGCTCATTTAATTCCAAGTTCTTTATTAGCTTCAATAATTGCTTGCTTGATTGATTCTTGATTACCCCTATTGGCAAAAGAAATTCCGATCTCTTGTTTTTTTATCACGCTTGATAGCTCTGGGCCAAGCTCACCAACAATAATTTCAATTTCACCAACATAAACTTCTTGATTTACTGATACTAAATAAACTTTGCCATCTTTAAATTCAATCTCGGCGGCATCTCAATTAATGTGACCATTTTTATTGTCAATAATTTGCTTAATAATCTGTTTATCTTGAGTCTTCCCATGCTCTACAATAATTTTACTTTTAGTTATAATTTCAGCTAAGTTTTTTCCCAATTCTTTAACTGTAATGACCACTTCCCCATAATAATAATTGACATTTTTTGAATGTAATATTACTTGATTTTTGTCATTAAATTTAAGTTCAATTAGGTCTCAGTCAATTGTTGGATAAGGGTTTTGTGTTTTAATTGCTTTCTTAATTGTATCTATCTCTGTTGTCTTCCCATAAGGTACACTGATAGTTTTGTTTTTAATAACTGTTGATAAATCTTCAGCCTCTCCCTCATCAACATTAAAAGTAATCTCAACCGAATTTTTATAAATTTCTTCGTTGGCTGATTCAATAGTGGCAATATAGTGTTTGTTAACAATTTGATAACTTGAATTAGCATTTTCATTTCTTATATTTTCAATTTTAACTGCTTCAATATCCAAATTGGGGTTTAATTCTTGCAATTTCGCTTTAATATTACTCTCTTTATAATTAGAAATCTTACCTAATTTTTTCTCCTTAATAACTTCTTGTAAATCTTCAGGAATGGCGTATTTAATTTCCACACTTCCCTTATAAAAATTGGCATCTTTTTTAGCCTTTAATATAATAATTTTTTCTTTTTCTTTGGTATTCATATCTATTTCTATTTGTTCCCAATTAAAATTCAAATCAGCAAAATGTTCTCTAACTGCAGCAACTGTTGGAGTGATATCTTTAATTCCCAGACTTCTTTTTTCTTCGGGAATCTCAACTTCTAAGTCTCTTTTATAGGTATATGTTACTGTCGCTGAATTTTTGTAAACCTCTGAATCAGGCTTTGCTGCAATTTCAATTTCATTTTCGTCATAGCCTTTCAATCAAATTTCATCAAGTTTGATATTTGGATATTTTTTAATTAGCAATTTATTGATAAACTCAAATACTTGTTCTTCAGTTTTATTTTCAACATCATTTGGAGTAATATTGCCAATAAAATTATCCTTTTCTAAGATAATCTCATTTAAATCTTGGCGATCTCTCAAAATAGCAACTTCTTTCTGATTTTGAATTCTTGTTGAATTAGACGACGCCTTAATTAGCATCATACCTTCTTCAGTTGAAGATGAATCTCTAGAAATTGCAACTTCAAGATCAAGTTCTGAAACCTTTTCTCAGCCTTTTTTATTAGCTAAATATTCGACAATGTCATCAACATTAGTCTCTTTAAAAACTTTTAAGTCATCAAACAAATTTGCAGTTGACAAGTCATAAATTTTCTGAATACTAATAACTTTTTTTCCTACTAGATATTCTGAATTTTTATTGGCGGTCAGCACAATTTTTCCTTCACTCTGGATAGTCGCTTTATTTATAGTAAAATCAAAATCTTTATTAGCAACTTTTTTTAATCCTTGAATTGCATTAATTTGATTTAAGAAGTTTTCTTGGTTTGCTTCATTACTATCAAATTGTACCGAAAGCTTATCTAAGTCAAATTTTAGTCATGGAATATCTAGTGTAACTGAATTTTTGATTAAAGCAGTATCAGGATCAGCTGCAATATATAATGAACCCTTGACTCCTATTTTTGCTTCAGATTTTTCAATAATCAAATCACTTAAGCTTATCTCATCTGAGTTTGGAAATTCTTTTTTTATGGCCTTGTTAATCATTTCCAAAATTTTTTCGTTAGTTATGTCGTTTGATAGCTGAATATTCTCATGAACTAATAAGGTTGCCAAATCAATAGCTCCGCTAGCTGATAAAACTATCCTTTGACTATTAATAAATAAAGTTGAATTCATTTTTGCTTTAATATCAATGTATCCGTTTTCTGTTTGAGTTGCGGGTTCGTAATCTAAATCATAATTGCTGCCGACATCTAAATTCATATCTGTAGCAGCTTTCAATTGCTTAGTAACAGCATTGCGAATTTCGCCTTCGTCTGTTAAAGACGTTAAATTTTCAAACCTAAAAGTTTCTATGTCAAGTACTAAGGTTGGAATTTTTATTTCCTGGCTTTTGATTACTAAATGAGATTCAGGTTTTGCTTCAATTTTTATTTTTCCTGGAGTGCTGTAAGTGGCTTTTTCAAAAAAAATATTGATATCATTATTGGTCAAATTTAGGCCAAACTTTTCTCTAATCGCTGCAAAAATTTCAGGTTCTTTTGTTTCATTACTGACTTTCAAGTTATTTTCAATTGAGTTTTCCGGCAAACTTAAATCGATTTGGACATTTTGGCGATCTCTCAATTTTAAGCGAGCTTCTTTTTTAAATTCAGGATTTTCTTCATCATAAAACTGAATTAAAATATCAGTTCCTTTAGCAGAACCCGGCTTGACAATCGGTACTGATCAGAACTTGTCATTATCATTGTATTCCAACACTACATCAATTTCTTCTTCACTATCTTCATCTAATAATGTAACTTTGGAAATATAAGAATTGCCCGTAATTTTAATTGCATGCTTTTCAGGATCTGCTCAAACATAAACTTCGTCTTTTTCTCCCAATGAATATTCAAGTTGGCCTTCTTGATTTCCAAGATTGGTAAATCGTAGTGCTTCTTGAAATTTATCGCTGATGGTACGGTTAACATACATTCCGTCTCACTTTCCACCGCCTAAAATCCCACCTTTGCGTCGAAACATTTCATCTGTTTGAAAACTCACTGCATAATCAAAAATTCCACTATAGCCTTCTACTGTTTTAACACTAAATTCATTTGTGGATGGAAGTGGTGTTTGCTTATACAGATATTCTGATGAGGCATTATTTGTTGATTTTATCCTTACTTGATTATTGAAAATTGTATATTTTGTTAAATCATTAATTCAAACAACATCTTCAATTCACGTTCCTGTTTCAGCCACTTTTTTAGTTTCTTTAGAAACAATGTCTACAAAATAGCTAATAGTATTTTCTAAATTTACAACACCATTTTTTTTGCTGGCATTGACAATTCACATTCCATCTTTTTCAGCAATAACCTTAATTGCTTGATTAGAATCACTATACTGATGAATTACTTGAATATTTTCCCCATTAATCAAAGAAATATTTCCAGACAAAACAGAATAAACAAATCCTGTATCAGAATCATTTGAAGTTGCCAAAGCTGGATAATTATTTTCACCTATCATTGGTCCAGAATCAATTACCGTTGATTTCAAAGTTTCATAGTCAAGCCTATTTATTCTTCAAATATTTTCAATGCTACTTACAGTTGTATAATAAATAGCATTATTAACCTCAGAAAAAACAGCATTTTTTACTGTCTCTTGTTCTGGTTTTAACAAAATAATTTCTTCTCCAGTTGAATCAATTGGAGTTGGCTTTGCTGGAGTCAAAAGACCCCCAAATCCTGCCAAAAGACCATTAACTCCACCAGCAATTCCTTCAACTAAACCATCTGACTGATTTTCATTGCTTTTTTGAATATTTCATTCAAATTTTGTTATTCCCTTTTCACTAAAATAAAAAACTTCATCATTGGCTGCATAAAAAATCGTTTGATCTTTTAAGTCAATGCCCATAGCTTTTTTTGCTCTGTTTCCAGGTCCGTCTCAACCATTTTCATTTGTAGTTGAATCTATTGCTTTGTAGGTTTCAAAACCAGAGTAATCTGCCTTCATTTTTGTGTAAGCCAATCGGTTACGTTTTTCTTTTCTAAAAAGCCCACGTCAAAAAGTAGCACCGCTTTTTTTGTCAAAAAAAGACTGCTCAACTTTAGCTCCAAGATATACAACCGCACGATCAACTATTTCATAATCCTTAATTATATCTTGTTCATTGGTCTTGGTACTATGACTTAGATTAGTTGACATCAACATAGTTGTTGCTTGTTCTCCTACAGTTAATGCAGATAACAATCCTAGTAATACTTTCATATCTCTCCTCGTTTTTTTGGTAGCAACATACTTTAATTTAAAAAATTTTAAAATCTATAAAATAGGAACAGCTTTTAAAGCTTATAACTTTATTTTAAGTCAAAACGAAAAAAAAACAACAAAATTCTTCTAATCTAAGAAATTTCTTGTTTAAATATATGTTTTTGTAGATGATTTTATTAAGCTAACTACTGTGCACTGTTTTTGAAATACTATCTTGTTAAAAATTCTTTTTGACGATCTTTTGACTTAGCTGTAAACTTTTATAAGCTCTATATTTACAATAAGAATATTTTCCAACTTGGCTTCCAAATCCACTGATATAGCCATAAATTCCATTAGTAGATAAAACTTATCTTCATAATATTCTATTGATGATCTAAGGCTTCCATTATATCCAGCTCATCGTTGTCCAATTCTATCATTATGTAACTCAGAAGTATATGCTGTAAAAATATGTGACCCATTGAGCTAGATGTTGGGTTGCTTTAGTATCTTCTTACCGTAGTATTAACCTCAATGTTATTTGCTAATGAGTTTGTCTTCCTTGAAGATAATGTGCATTTCTTAATATAGTATTTCCCTTTGAAGAAACTCTTAGCGTACTTTTGGTCAATTGGTATTTGGTAATTTTTATTTCTACACTAAAATGTTTTACATTTGAATTTGTTGCAACTACATCATAAAACAACACCAAATTTTGATACTGACCAGAAATTCAAATATCTTCATATTGAGTGCGATCTTCTAAATGCATTTTTTCTTTGTTACTATCGTTTTTTAGCTGTCTGCTATTTGATTGCTATTCATTATCTAGTGAATTGAAGCTGATAACACCAGTTAGTGCTATAAGTGCTCCAACACCTAGTATCGCGATTATTAATTTCATTAAATTAGTTTTTTTGGTTTGTATTGTCAAGATATTGGTATAACTTAACTTTTGAGCAAGTACTAATTTATTACACTATATTAAAATAGCCTTTATTATTAAAGTAAATGTTTTAAAAATTTTATAATGCTTGAAATCATCTCCTGTTAATACAATAGTTTCCTTTGATACTTTTATTTTAAAAAATGAGTTACAATTTAACATGCTTTTTAACTATTAAAGTAAACTTTAATGAAATAATTTTTCTAAATAATGTCATTTATAGATTCACAAACTTATTAGACAAAAAAAGAAACCTAATTAAAGGTTTCTTTTTTAGAACTGGCAACTCGCTATCTTCTCACGAATGCAATATTGTCGCCGTAATAGAGCTTAACTTCTGTGTTCGGTATGGGAACAGGTGTGACCTCTATGCTATTATCACCAGATCTTAATTTTGATTGTTCTTTGAAAACTGAATACTAGATTGAAAAATTTATTGTTTTTATATAAATGTGCGTTGAGTAATAGATTTTATTCTAAAATTCTCTCGATCTATTAGTAATGGTTAGCTTAACGCCTCGCAGCGCTTACACATCCATCCTATCAACCATGTGGTCTACATGGGATCTTACATCTTACGAATGGGAAAATTCATCTTAAAGGAGGCTTCTCGCTTAGATGCCTTCAGCGATTATCCTTTCCACATATAGCTACCCAGCTGTGCCATTGGCATGACAACTGGAGCACCAGGGATGTGTCCAACTCGGTCCTCTCGTACTAGAGTCAGCTCTCTTCAATTTTCCTACGCCCACAACAGATAGGGACCAAACTGTCTCACGACGTTCTGAACCCAGCTCGCGTACCGCTTTAATGGGCGAACAGCCCAACCCTTGGAACCGACTTCAGCTCCAGGATGCGATGAGCCGACATCGAGGTGCCAAACCTCCCCGTCGATGTGAACTCTTGGGGGAGATCAGCCTGTTATCCCCGGGGTAACTTTTATCCGTTGAGCGACGGCCCTTCCACTCGGGACCGCCGGATCACTAAGTCCTACTTTCGTATCTGTTCGACTTGTAAGTCTCGCAGTTAAGCATTCTTCTACCTTTGCGCTCTTTGTATGATTTCCAACCATACTGAGAATACCTTTGAGCGCCTCCGTTACATTTTAGGAGGCGACCGCCCCAGTCAAACTACCCACCAGACACTGTCCTCAACCCAGATAATGGGTCCAAGTTAGAAAGTCAATGTAACGAGGCTGGTATTCCAAGGTTGACTCCACAGTCCCTAGCGGTACTGCTTCAATGTCTCCCAGCTATCCTCTACACGTTACACCAAATTTCAATATCAAGTTATAGTAAAGCTCCACGGGGTCTTTCCGTCTAGTTGCGGGTAACCGGCATCTTCACCGGTACTAAAATTTCACCGAGTCTATAGCCGAGACAGCGAAGGGATCATTACACCTTTCGTGCGGGTCAGAACTTACCTGACAAGGAATTTCGCTACCTTAGGACCGTTATAGTTACGGCCGCCGTTCACCGGGGCTTCAATTCAAAGCTTCGCTTGCGCTGACTTCTCCTTTTAACCTTCCGGCACTGGGCAGGTGTCACCCCCTATACATCGTCTTGCGACTTAGCAGAGAGCTGTGTTTTTGTTAAACAGTTGCCCCTCCCTCTTCACTGCGGCTCAACATAGTTGAGCACTCCTTCTTCCGAAGTTACGGAGTCATTTTGCAGAGTTCCTTAGCTATAGTTATCTCGCTTGCCTTAGGATTTTCTCCTTGATCACGTGTGTTCGTTCTAGGTACAGGCGATTAGTTATTAAGTTAGAAGCTTTTCTTGGAAGCATAGAGTCATGTACTTCGTTACTAGGCGAACCGTTCACTCCCCATCACGCTTCAATGTTGAATATAGAGCGGATTTGCCAACTCTACCACCTTTGCGCTTAGCCCAGGACAACCAACGCCTGGGATACACTATCTTTCTCCGTCACTCCATCACTAACTAATCGGTACAGGAATATCAACCTGTTGTCCATCGACTACGCCTATCGGCCTCGCCTTAGGTCCTGACTAACCCTGGGTGGACGAACCTTGCCCAGGAAACCTTGATCAAATAGCATGAGGGATTCTCACCCTCAAACGTTACTCATGCCGGCATAATCACTTCTAAGCGCTCCACTGGTCCTCACGGTCCAACTTCATCGCCCTTAGAACGCTCCCCTACCACTGTACTTACGTACAATCCGTAGCTTCGGTAGTATACTTAAGCCCCGGTACATTTTCGGCGCAAAATCACTCGACTAGTGAGCTGTTACGCACTCTTTAAATGATGGCTGCTTCTGAGCCAACATCCTAGCTGTCTGTGCAATTTCACATCCTTACACACTTAGTATACATTTGGGGACCTTAGCTGACGATCTGGGCTGTTTCCCTCACGAGCATGGACCTTATCACCCATGTTCTGACTGCCGTACAATTGGACATTGGCATTCGGAGTTTAATTCTATTCAGTACCGCTAGGTGCAGCCATCATAGATTCAGTGCTCTACCTCCAATGTTTTAATTACGACGCTATCCTTAAAGATATATCGGGGAGAACTAGCTATCTCCGGGTTCGATTGGAATTTCACCGCTAGCCACAAGTCATCCTCGGTCTTTTCAACGAACGTAGGTTCGGTCCTCCATTAGGTTTTACCCTAACTTCAACCTGCTCATGGCTAGATCACCCGGTTTCGTGTCTACTACAACGTACTCAACGCCCTATTAAGGCTCGCTTTCACTACGGCTCCCCATATTCTGGTTAACCTTGCACGTTATAGTAACTCGCCGGCTCTTTCTACAAAAAGCACGATATCACCCATTAACGGGCTCTATCTTCTTGTAAGCATATGGTTTCAGGAACTATTTCACTCCCCTCTCGGGGTACTTTTCACCTTTCCCTCACGGTACTGGTTCACTATCGGTAAAATGGTAGTATTTAGGCTTGCCGAGTGGTCTCGGCGGATTCCGACAAAATTTCACGTGTTTCGCCGTACTCAGGATATCCATTTCGAGATCAATGCATTTCGTATACGGGAGTATCACCCTCTGTGCTGCGACTTCCCAATCGCTTCTACTATACATTAATTTTGTAACTCTAACTATGGTCCTACAACCCCAGTCCGTAGACTGGTTTGGCCTGTTCCGCGTTCGCTCGCCGCTACTAACAGAATCATTATTTATTTTCTTTTCCTCTTGGTACTAAGATGTTTCAGTTCCCAAGGTTCCCATCTCACAACCTATGTATTCAGTTGTGGACAATACGAGATTAATCGTACTAGGTTTCCCCATTCGGACATCACCGGATCTAAGCTCACTTCCAGCTCCCCGATGCTTTTCGCAGGTAGTCACGTCCTTCTTCGGCTCCATTTTCCAAGGCATTCACCATATGCTCTTACTATTTTTTAGAAAAAATCTATTTGCAATTTATAACATTAATTTTAGTTTTTTTATAACTGATGTCAAATTTGATAATTGAATATAATTCAATTAAGAAAATTGTTTTTTCATCTAATATTCAGTTTTCAAAGAACAATTCTTTTCAGAGATTAAATTAATAACCTCTGAAAACTAAATAGAACAGAAACAGTCAAAGCAGTTTCACGCTGCTTTTTAAAATTTACTCCATAGAAAGGAGGTGATCCATCCGCACGTTCCCGTACGGATACCTTGTTACGACTTCACCCCAATCGCTAATCCTACCTTGGGAAGCGCTCTCCTTACGGTTAAGCTACCTACTTCTGGTATTACCAACTCTCGTGGTGTGACGGGCGGTGTGTACAAGACCCGAGAACGTATTCACCGCGACATAGCTGATTCGCGATTACTAGTGATTCCGGCTTCATGAAGTCGAGTTGCAGACTTCAATCCGAACTGAGACAGACTTTTTGAGATTAGCTCCCCCTCGCGAGATTGCGACTCTTTGTATCTGCCATTGTAGCACGTGTGTAGCCCAGGACATAAGGGGCATGATGATTTGACGTCATCCCCACCTTCCTCTAGCTTACACTAGCAGTCTCGTTAAAGTCCTCAACTAAATGTTAGTAACTAACGACAAGGGTTGCGTTCGTTGCGGGACTTAACCCAACACCTCACGGCACGAACTGACGACAACCATGCACCACCTGTCTCAATGTTAGCCTCCACTACATCTCTGTAGCTTTGCACTGGATGTCAAGCCCTGGTAAGGTTCTTCGTGTTGCTTCGAATTAAACCACATGCTCCACCACTTGTGCGGGTCCCCGTCAATTCCTTTGAGTTTCACTCTTGCGAGCATACTACTCAGGCGGAGTACTTAATGCGTTAGCTGCAGCACCGAGGTATAACCCCCGACACTTAGTACTCAACGTTTACGGCGTGGACTACTAGGGTATCTAATCCTATTTGCTCCCCACGCTTTCGTGCCTCAGCGTCAATAACAAGCCAGTAAGCCGCTTTCGCCACAGGTGTTCTTCCATATATCTACGCATTTCACCGCTACACATGGAATTCCGCTTACCTCTCTTGTATTCTAGAACTGCAGTTTTCAAGGCGAACCGGGGTTGAGCCCCGGGCTTTAACCTCAAACTTGCAAATCCGCCTACGCACCCTATACGCCCAATAAATCCGGATAACGCTTGCCACCTATGTATTACCGCGGCTGCTGGCACATAGTTAGCCGTGGCTTTCTGGTAAGGTACCGTCAGCTTAAGAGCATTTCCTCTCCTAAGTGTTCTTCCCTTACAACAGAGCTTTACAATCCGAAGACCGTCATCACTCACGCGGCATTGCTTCATCAGACTTTCGTCCATTGTGAAAAATTCCCTACTGCTGCCTCCCGTAGGAGTCTGGGCCGTATCTCAGTCCCAATGTGGCCGATCAACCTCTCAGTTCGGCTACGTATCATTGCCTAGGTGGGCCTTTACCCCGCCTACTAGCTAATACGCCGCATCCTCATCTTATAGTGCACCAAACGGTGCTTTCAATTTCTTCTCATGCGATAATGAAATTCTCATGCGGTATTACCCTTCGTTTCCAAAGGCTATCCCCCGCTATAAGGTAGATTAGATACGTGTTACTCACCCGTTCGCCACTGGGGTGCAAGCACCCCCGTTCGACTTGCATGTATTAGGCATGCCGCCAGCGTTTATCCTGAGCCAGGATCAAACTCTCATTTGAAAAAATGTGAATTGATTCTGACTGTTTCTTTTTTTATTGTATATATAATATTGTCTACTCAAATTAAATTGATATTGATCAAGATTTGTACAATTGTTGTTCTATTTAGTTTTCAAAGATCATTGTGTTGCCAATTGGCGACTTTTAGATATTAGCATAGCAAAAATGGAAATGGAATAGTTTTTTTAAAAAATATCAAAAATTTTTTTGACTAACAAAATATGATTTTCAAAATTTGGCAAAAGTAGAATATTTTATTTATATAAAAGGAATGATTGTATGTTCTTCATATCAATTAAGTATCAAATGATTTTTATTATCCATTATCAATTTGCAAATCAAAAATTGATATTTTTAAAGAGCTTATTGTTCGTATAAAAAAACGAGAGTACTTCTCGTTTTTATAAAATAATGAATTTAAATCGTTCTTACTATTCTGCAGTAGTAACTGTCGCTTCGAAAGTAACATCTGCAGCTCCTTTATAAGAAAGCGTAATTGTTGCTTTTCCAGCTTTAAGTCCTTTAACTGTCACAACATTTGTATCATTAACAGCAACAGTAGCAATTGTTGCATCTGAAGATTTAACTGTTAATTTTTCTCCTTCAATAGCATTATCAATTGTAATATTTAGAGTTACTTCTTTTCCTACTTCAACAGATTTTGCTTCAGCTCCTTTAATAACTGGAGTTTTTTCTTCTCCAGCTGCTTTAAAGTCTAAAACCATATCATTGATTGCCTTGTAGCCTTTTTCAACTGTAAATTTAATAGTAATTTTTTTTGTTTCCTCATTACCTGTTACAGTAATCTTAGAAACACCTTTGGGCTTAGCAAGTTTTTCAATAGCTGCTGCTGCTTCTTTAATTGTTGCATATTTAGCATTTGCTTCTATTTTTGCTGCTGCTTCAAATTCTTTTGTGTCAACACTTTTATCTTTGTTTCCACATGCCACAACAGCGCTACTTGCAGTTGCAGTTAATCCAACTGCTCCCAATAATGTTAATAATTTTTTCATGTTCAGACCTCCTATGTCTTATCTATAATTTTAGTTGGAACACTTAAAATATGCACGAGTATACAAAAAAAAAAAAAAAAAGGTTCTTAAACCTTTTCGCGGTTTTAGAACCTTCATATATTATTCATTAAACTTAATAGAAAAAAATCATTTAGCATATTTTTGACTTTTTTGTCCCAATAATGATAATCTATCATTTTTAGTTTGCTCATCTAGCTTTTTTTCAAACTTTCTAATTCTTATTGAGTAACCATTGCTATAGTATCCTTCTTCATATAAACCACGATTATAATCTTTAGGATCAAATGAGAGTCTCGTTGGGCCTTCTTCATTAAAAGCGTACATCCCATTTTCATATCAGTCATTTGTAAAATCAATTCTTGCAAGATCAAAAAATTTTTTGTTACCATATACTATTTTTTTAATTAGTTTATCTTCTGGTGAATCGGTTGATTTTATTTGTGGTTGAAGAGAAATTTCAAACCTTGTTGATTTTGAATGGGTATATTCTCTTCCATCTTTTAGTCTGTAACTGACTAGATTTCGAACGTTACTATGCTCTTTAGTTAAATGATAAACTTTTACGACTGGATTTAGTAAATTTATTCAGTATTTTGCTCTGCCAAAATATTTTTGATGATAATTGGAATTTGTCTTTAAATCATTTAATCAAAGTTGCATTTGATTCTGAACTAGTTTTAAATTATCAGGATTAGCCAAACCGGTTAAGTAAACATTATCGCTTGTTCTAAATTTTTCATATTTTTTAATGTTTGACTCAGTCTTCGTCAATTTTTTTCAGTATTTTTGATCTCTTTCTATATCATAATTTGTCATAAATTCTAATAAAAACTCTCTAATACCATTATAAAAATAATCTTGTTTTTTCAAATGATAATTATTATTAATTACATAAAAGTTTTTGTCGGTATATTTATTCTGCTTTTGATTATAATCATCAGCATTTTGTCGAATTTTTAAATCAGATTGTTCTGTATCTAACAATGACCAAAAAGCAGGCTCTAACTCTTTTTTAAAAACTTGTTTAAATCTAAAAGATTTTGATATTTGTTCGTATTCTTGTTTTAATAAATTATAATGACTTTCAAATGACTGTTTTTCTTGCCTTAAAGTGTCAATTTCTTGCTGCATTGTTCTTTTGGAATTTATTGCCTTTGCTAATTGAATATTCAGATTTTCGATTTCTTTTTCCAAAGCTTGTTTATCTTTTTGTAACATAGCATTTTCTGTATTTTTTGCTTGCAAAGTTTTGTTAATTTGTTTTAGTTGCTCATCTAATTGACACTTCAGCTTTGATAGTTGAGAATTTTGATTTCGTGATTCTCTTAAAGCAGATTCGATCTCAGATTTTGATTTTGAGAGTTGCTCATTTTCACTTTTTAGGTTAGCAATTTCAGCAATTTTTTCAGCAACAATTTGATTAACTTTTTTTAATTCATTTTTAATCTCTATAGATTGCTTTTCAATTTTAAGGTTTTCTTGCTCTAAACGTGTAATTGTGTTTTGCAAATTTTCATTTTCAATACGTTTGTTTTCCAATTGGTCGTTTTTTTCTTGCAAGCTTACATTTTTATTTTTCAATTCCGTTTCAAATTCCAAAACTTTTTGCTTAAATTGTATTAATGCATTGTGTGATAAAATCAAATCATCAATCTCTGATCAAACTTTGTTTTGAGATTCCTTTTCAAAATTTGATATTTTTTGTTGAGCATCTGCCAATAGTTTTGCTAATTTTTGTTTTTCAGTTTCTAAATTTTGCACCCGTATTTCTAGATTAGCAATTTCATTAGCATTTTTATATAATTTACCATTGAGACTAGTAATTTCAGTTTCCAGATTATGTTTTTTTAATTTGGCCTCCTCTAGCAAATTTGAAAGTTTTCCTATTCTACTTTCATTTAAATTATTTTGCCTAATCAAGATATTTATATTTTTTTGTTTTTGTTGTATTGCTATATTTTGAGATTCAATTTGTTTTTGAAGTTTTTCAATATTTTGCTTATGAAAAGAAACCTCTTTTTCTTTTGTTTCAAAGTCCTGATTTAAATTTTTAAGCTCCTCATTTTTTTTCTGATATTTTTGTGACAAATTTTCATATTCTTGCTGTTTTTCATTTAATGTTTTTTCTTTATCTTCTATTGCTTCTGTCATTTCATTAACTTTTCTTTTAAAATCAACAATTTGTTTTTCCTTATTAAATATTAGAGTATTCAATTCACTAATTTCTTTATCCCTTAAGGTAATTTTTTGGTTTAACTTGTTTAAGTCTTTTTGTCTTTCTTTAAGTTCTTTATCGTGGTCCTCAATTAAGTCTTCTTTTTGCTTTTTAAGATCTTCTAATTGTTTTTTTAAATCAATAATAGCATCATCACTTTTAGTTCTACAACTTATTACAGTTGTAGTTGTTGTAGCAACAAGTGATATTGTTGCTAACATCGTCATTAATTTCTTCATAAAATAATATTTTCCTTTCACTTTCAGAGCATTTTGTTAAAACTCTCTTATATGTTAAAAAAACTTTTTTTAGTATGCAAAAAAAAAAAAAAAAGAATTGGCAACCACCTATTGGTTATCAATTCTTTTTTAAAAAATACATTTTTGTCAATTAATGGTTAATAACAATTCCTTTATAACGAGTAACTGACAAAATGGTTTCACCAATTCCTTGAGTTCCAAATCCAGAATCTTTGATTCCCAAAAATGGGAATTGATCTGGTCCACGTTGAGATTTTCCATTTATATTAACAGTTCCTGCTTCAATTTGATAAGCAATCTCAAGTGCTTGTTCAAGATTTGTTCCATAAATACTTGCTTGCAAACCAAAGTTTGAAGCATTAGCAACTTTAATCATTTCTTCTATACTATTTAAACGCAAAATTGGTAAAACTGGACCAAAAGGTTCTTCTCAAGCTAAACGCATTTCAGTAGTAACATTATCAACTAAAGTTGGCGTAATTAAGTTGGCAATTCGTGAATCTCCAGTTAATGCGGTTGCACCTTTTGCTTTGGCATCATTAATTAAATCTCAAACAAAGTCCGCCGATTTCAAGTCAATTAATGGTGTGATATCAGCATTATCTATTGGTTTTCCGACAGACAATGTATTAATTTTTGAAACCAATAATGGCACTAACTTGTCAGCAATTTCATTAGTTGTTAGTACTCGTTTAATCGCTGTACAACGTTGTCCAGAATAGCTAAATGCTCCGCTGACAATCTCATTAGCATATTTTTCCAAATTATCTGCATCAATAACGATTGCTGGATCTTTTCCACCTAGTTCTAAAACAATATCTTTACTTGAAGCAATTTCTAATAGATGTTTTCCAATACCAACACTTCCGGTAAATGAAATAAAATCAATTTCAGAATTTGTGACAATAACATCGCCAATATCACGTCCACGACCAGTCACGACATTAAAAATTCCTTCGGGAATGCCAGCTTCAACAGCTAGTTCACCAAGACGAGCCCCAATTAGACTTCCTTGAGTTGCTGGTTTAAATACTAATGTATTTCCCATAACTAAAGCAGGAGCAATTTTTGAAATTGCCAAGTTAATGGGGTAGTTAAATGGCGAAATTGCAACTCCAACACCCTTAGCTACTCGAGAAAAGGTTGCCTGTTTATTGGGAGCGCCATATTTGGAACCATCTAATTTTAAAGGTTCTAACTTTGTTGCTTGGGCAAAAGTCTCAGTCATATATTCAACTGTTCTTTCAACTTCAACTAAAGCATCCTTATAGCCTTTCCCAACCTCACTCATAATAATTGTCGCCAATTCATTTTTGTTTGCTACTAATAATTCTTTTCAGCCATTTAAATATTCAATTCGCTTGTCTAAGCTAATTTTTTCTCATTTTTTTTGAGCTTGACGAGCTGCCAAAAAAGCATGGTTAATTTGCTCTTTTGATAATGCGCTAACGCTACCACAAATTTCTAAACCATCGGGATTAATAATTTCTAATTGTGCTGCCGTGTCAATAAATTTATTGTTGATCATTGCCTTGAATTTGTACATAGTGATTCCTCTATTCCTAAAAGACCCATACGAAATGAATCCTTATTATAATTATAAATTAACAACTGCCTTTATTATTTTTTTTATAAGAAATTTTGGTAGTTAGTTAAAGCGATGAAAGTATAGCAAAAACTTAATTTTGACTACACAATAAAATCATAAAACATTATAGTTACTTGAAGGCAATTAAAAAAGTCGCTTAAATTTAATTAAGCGACTGTTACTAGAAAATAAAAATAATTTTTAATTAACTCAAAGTTTAACTTTATCAAAAACATAAGTAGTCTCTAATCATGAGTTACTTGCAGGATTAGTTTTACTATTATCTAGTTCAATAATTGCCAAAGGCGTAAATTTTGTGTAATTTTTACTATAATCCAAATCAATTATTAGTTGCATTTTTAAAAGAGATGACACTTCTCCTGACTCAGGTGTATTATATGCACTTCGGAATTCACTATCAAAAACCATGTGCGTAGCAGTTGAAGCAGTCTCATTTTTAAATAAATTAAACGAACTATAAATTATGCTTCAGTTGACTGGATTAGCAACCACAGCACTTTTTAAATTTCCTTCATATGATACTCGGGTAACTTTTTCAATATTTTTAGGAATACTTAGCAATGTGCCACTTAGTCCTGAAACTCTTGATGAGCTTTTTAAACTTTTATCAACTACTACGAGACTATTTGAAGCATCAATATTTCACTCTCTAATAATAGTCTCTCCAAAGCTTTGATCTACTGAATTATTATTTTGCTCTTTAAAAAAATTAATTGCTTTTCCTTTAAAGAAAAGATTAATACCATGTTCTTTTGTCGATGCATTGTAATTATCTTTTGCATCAACTGCAGTGTGTGTTAACTCAGTTCTTAACATTGCTCTGCCATTTTCAGCAAAGTAAAATTTCAAATTTAAGTCAAATGCTGAAATTAATTTTCCATCTTCATTTTTATTTTTAATTGATCCGACTCACTTTACTTCAGAGTTATTTTCAATATCAACTCTAGTTAATAAAACACTTTGAGCAGATTGAGAAATTGTTTCTTGATCCATAATAATAATTGCATCATATGTTCCTACAGTCACACTTTTATTTCCTATGAGTCAGTTTAGATTAATACTAGTTGGTTCATCTTTAACAGAAGTTGAAGTCTCAACTCCGCTTCCAACAAAACGGCTAGATTTTGCAATTGTTTCTCTAGTAAAAAGTTGAACTTGTGGGTTTAACGAAAAACTTGTATCACTTGCTGATGTACTATCTAATTTTTGAATTGTATTTAAGCTTACCATTGGTGCTATCGGCGCTGCAATAACTCCAGTTCCGCTAATAAGAACTAATAATTTAATCATATATAAATTACCCTTCGTGCACAAACAAGTTTTTTAACTTGTAGGCAACTTTAGTATAATTCAAATAATCTTAAAAAACCTTAATACGTCTTATATTACTTAAAAAATACTATGACTCCAACATTTTTAAAATTTCGTTTTTATAAAATTGTATGCATTGCATGTATTTTTTGTTGCTAGTTAGTTTTTTGAAGAAGCTCCTTAAAATTAACGGGATTTCAATCATCTACTGTTCCAGTTTCAATCACCATTTGATAATGTTGCTCTTTGCTAGTTAAAACTCGCATTTCATCTTGAAGATCATCAATTTTAGATTGAAGACTAATTTTTTGACTCTGAATAATCTCTAATCTCTCAATCAAAGTTTGATCACCTTCCATACATAAATTAATGTAACGCTGAATATTTTTAATTTCCATTCCTGATTTTCTTAGCAAAAAAACCATTCTAAATCATTGCAAATCTTTTTCATATGTAAATCGATAATTATTAGATTCGCGATAAAAAAACGGAAACAGACCCTTAGAATCATAAAATCTAACTGTTTGTTCAGATACATTAAAAAGTTTTGATAGCTCTTTAATTCCTACTTTATCCATATAACCTCCAACTTCATTACTATATCAAACAAATTATTTGTTTTTTTAAAAAGCCTTTTTTTTAAAAAAATCATTTAACATCATTTGTAAAATAACTAGTCAATTTGCTATACATTTTATAATAAGATCTAAGTAAAGTCTATTATAACTACTGTATAGAATTATTTCAGTTGAGTATAAAGAATCGTGCTTCTAGGAAAATACTGAGGCAGTAAATTTGCAAATTAGTAAAACTGATGTGTCTTTTGATAACACACTCATAATTACTACTTTTTTCACTCTAAAGTAAAATTCAATTGAAGTATTTAGTGATAATATATTTTTGGTTTTATTGCCTTGCAAGTATCTTGCTTGCCTATTTAAATTATTTTGAAAATATCACTTGCATTATAGTAACTACAATGTTTTATTATAGTTTTAGTACTAAAAGGAGGTACAATTATGAAAAATAAAACATGGTTTATTACAGGAGCTAGTCAAGGTTTTGGCTTAGGAATTACCAAACGCTTACTAGAACAAGGATACCAAGTAGCTGCAACTACTCGTAATCCAGAAAAACTAATAAGTCAATTGGGTAACCACGCTAACTTATTGGTTTTAAAAGTTGATCTTTCAAATCAAAAAGAAATTGACAATGCTGTTGAAAAAGCTGTTGAAAAATTTGAAGGAATTGACATCTTACTAAACAATGCTGGTTATGGGCAACTTTGAACATTTGAAGAATCAAGTGATGCTGAAATTCGTGAATGTTTTGAGGTTAATTTATTTGGAACAATGAACGTTACTCGTGCAGTCTTACCAGTAATGCGATCACAAAAGTCAGGACATATTTTTACAACAAGTTCAGTTTGGGGATATGTCGGAGTTCCATATAACAGTACCTATGCGGCTGTTAAGTTTGCAACTGATGGATGAACTGAATCATTAGCTCATGAATTGAAGCCCTTAGGAATTACTGTTTCATCAATTAAGCCAGGCGGTTTTAGAACTAACTTCTTGAGTTCGACTTCTCTTGTATTCGGATCAGAATTGATTGAAGATTACAAAAGAGAACGCAATCAATGATTTGATAGCTTGAAAACGTGAGATAAAAATCAAGATGGTGATCCAGACAAATACTGCGATTTTATTATTAAGATTACAAAATTAAATGAACAATTGCCCGTTCACATATTTGCTGGGCGTGATGCCTATCAACATGCCGAAGAAAAAATTAATAGTATCCGAAATGATATGGATAAATTAAAAATTCCTGCAACTGATTTACATGTTAAATAATTATTAATATTGAAAAATGTCGCTCCTTGCGACATTTTTCCTTTTTTTATTGAAATTTTAACTACTCACCATCACATTTCAATATTTTAAGTGTTATATACCATCTTTTGCTTTGATATTAAACTGAGCATGATTTTGGTTATTTTTTGCTTTCCGAATGAAAAATTTATGACAACTCAATTCTCTAAAGAAATTTTTCTATAATAGTTTCTATTAATGCTTGTCTCTTGTCTGGAAACTTGCTATGTTTTTTTATAAAAAAGTCATTACTCGATTTTTCAAAAAGTACTTTTTAGTCATATTTTTTGCATTTATTTTTTATAATGCAGTTTGCTAAAAAGTGTTTAGTGCTCGAAATTTAAAATAATAGAATCCGATTGATCTCATACCCCATCTTTTCATAAGATAAGTCTAATTCGTTTTTGTTCTCCAGGTAATTCTGTATTTTCTTCTCTTATTTGAAAGTTTAGGCCCATAAATTTTTCTTTAAATTCTTCTATTAGTTTATCAATAATGTCTCTAAATTCGTTAAAATCTTTTTTACTATGGAATTTTAAGCCATTAAATTTTTCTTTAAAAATTTTTGATGCCGCATTAAACTTTGCTTTACGTTGCTCTAAAAGTTCATTATTAATCTTCGAATTTTCTTTTTCTAAATTTGCAAGTTTTTCTTTTAGTAACTTTACTTCCTCTTCTTGTTTTTTTATTAACTCATCAAAAAGTTTTTTAACATCCTCAAGATTTGCATCTTTTCCAGCAACTCCTTTGTCACCCTTGTCACCTTTTTCGCCTTTGTCACCTTTTTCACCTTTGGCTCCGTCTTTACCATCTTTACCATTAGTTCCATCTTTTCCAGCTACTCCTTTGTCACCTTTGTCACCTTTTTCACCTTTGTCACCTTTGGCTCCATCTTTACCATTAGTTCCATCTTTTCCAGCTACTCCTTGATCACCCTTGTCACCTTTTTCACCCTTGTCACCTTTTTCACCAATTAAAGTTTTTAATCAATCTGATGGTGTTCCTTTAAAACCATTTTCTTTGGCAATATCATATACACTTTTGCCTTCTCTACCAACTAATGATTCTAGTCATTGGTCCTCAGTTCCTTCAAATCCTTTTTTTACAGCTATTTCATACGCTGACTCACCATCTTTGCTAATAATTCTTTTCTCTTCTTTTACTTTAGGAGTACAAGCTACTGCAGAAATACTTACTGTTGTAGCTAAACTCATTGCACCTAATATTACTAATAATTTTTTCATATTATTTTGCCTTTCTACTTATTGTTTTATAAGCACAAAATAAAAATATAACAAAAGTAATAACAAAAGTTTAAAAAAAAAAAAAAAACCTTGAACCGGAAAAGGGTTCAAGGTTTTTTTAAAGCCAAAAGTAATTTCTAAAAGATTGCTACTATGCAAAAAAACATCACTTTCATCTATTAAATATGGCACGCAAATTTAATTGAAAGCGGTTCATTGTCTTAACTATATTGTAACTTCCAACTTTTATCAAGCATTAAAAAATATTTTTTCACAAAACTTATAAGTTGTTAGAAACAATTTATGCATTGAAAAACTTTCATAGCAAATGCACAAAAAAGGTAACTTATTTTCTAAAGTTTATTCATATTTGCAGTATGTTTTTTCATATTGATTTGCAAAATGGCTTTAGAGCAGCTTGTATTGTTTCAATGAGAATGCTTCTTTTTTAAAGAAATCGTGACAATAAATATGTAATATAAATATTTTAATGCAAAGTATATTTAATTGATTATAGGTAAAACAAATAAACATGTTGTTTTGTATCTTGAATATGGAATTTATATTAATTTTGATAGTTCTAATAATGCCATATTTTTCAGTTAACTTTAATGCTTTTAAGAAGCATCAAGTTTTTTTCCAAAATGATATTAATATTTGCAAACGCCGAGCTTTAATATTGACAAAAATCACACTTCAAAATTTGTAAGCTCGGACTTTAAATAAAAAACTAGCGTTCAATTTTTTTAAAAATATTTTTTTATTTATTAAATTCTTCAAAGTAATCAATAATTTCTTGTATTCGACGGTTGTTCATTTTGATCTTTTTGCTAAAATACTTTACTTTAATTTCATCATCGGAATTATCACAAAAATTTTTATATCACTGATTATCAATTTCAAGCTTTTTTCAAGCTTCAAAAGTATACTTTTTTTCATCACGATTAATTAGCTTAGTGAAGTATAAAAAAACAGCAATAATTGAAGTAATTGCAAATGTTAAGCAAGTAATCACGATTCCAATAAAACTTTCCAAGCTGACATTATCCAAAAATAAAATAAAAATTGGAAGAAAAATGAACATTGCTGCAATTAACAAAATAGTTGAAGCAATTTCGCAACCAATTCGACGTTCAGCATGTTTTTTACGTTTAATTACCTGCTTTGAAAAGCTTGTTTCAGTAATTTTGACAAAACGCAAATAAAGAGATATTAAAAAAGTTACAAGTGACGCAAGTATGCATGCTATCATAATTAGTAAAAAAACCAATGTAAATGTATTCATAAATTTCTCCTATTTTTTATTGTAAAGCTGATACATAATAATAGACCCAGCAACCCCAGCATTTAAAGATTCAATTCCGGCTCTCATTTCAATCACTACATTTAAATCAATATAGTCAAGTAGTGTTTGACTAATTCCTTGTGCTTCATTTCCGATTAATAGAGCAACTTTAGAATACTTTTGACATTCCAAATCTGCCAGTTTTTTGTAACTACTATGAAGTTCGGTCCCAATAATTGTATACCCGTTTGTCTTTAAAAGTTTAATTACAGAAATTAAATCATCATTAATCAAATTTACATCAAAAAATGTTCCCTGTGTTGATCGTAGCACTTTATCATTATAAAAGCTAACCGAATTAGGTGCAGTGATAATAGTTTTGAAATTAAAGCTAGCCCCACTACGAATTAGGGTTCCAATATTTCCAGGATCTTGTACTTTATCAAGCAGAAGAATATTATTTTGAAAATCAATCGATGGTTTTGGCATTTCACAAACAGCGAAAACTGCTTGTGTTTTAACAGTATCACTTAACTTATGAGCAATGCTATCAGAAATTTCAATAATTTGATCAGCATTTTTAATATTACTAGTTAAGCTTTCAATCCCATGTCCAGTTCCCAAAATTGTAAGAACTGTTCCTTTATTTAGGGCCTCCATAACTAAATGAAACCCCTCAACAATAAAACGCTGACTTTGATTACGATATTTAGTGTCTTTCAGTTTTAAAATCTCTTTAATTTTAGAATTTGCTACTGATGTAATTTTTTCCATACGTTTTTTCTTTCTAGTATTTTCTTAATTTTATCAAAAATAAGCATCAAAAATTACTAAATTTTTTCAGTTTCTAAATGAGTTGTTTACCTTTTAAATTACCTTTACTTTGGCTTTAATTGCAAACCCACCAAGTTCCTTTCAATTTTCCAATCCAAAATTTTCAAATTCAATTCTCTTTGTAAAAACCAAGCTAATTTCATATTCTCCGATTGATAATACATTTTGCCAAGCTTGAGAATTTTTCGCTAAATAAGAATAATCAACTTTTTTATTTTTGAAAATTTTTGTATTATTATTCTTTAAAATTTTAGTATCTAAAAATCTATTTTCGCCATTTTTATCATCATAAAAAACTAATGCATTATTACTTTTTCCAGCTCACGAATAATACTCATTTTTGTAAAATTCTGGCCTAATTGACTCATAAATAAATGAATCAATTTCAGTCTCTCCTTGTTTAATCGTCTCTTTTTTATTTGGAACTGCTTCTACTATTTTTGAGAGTCAATTTGTATCATTTCTTCCAATTTCAATTGGTTCTGTTATTCTATAAGTATTTTCTTCATAATCCAAAATTTTAAAATCAATACTTAATTCGAAAGGTTTATAAACTGTATTTGTTTTGGCATTTTTAATTTTTAATTTTCCAGCTTCCTTATTTTGATCTCAAACAATATTTTCATAAGTAATATGCTTTTCTAAAATTCTAGGATTTAATTTTAGAAAAGCTTTATAAATATCAGCTTCAGTTGAATAATCATATATTAATAAATTATGATCATCAATTCAGTCATTAATATCAAGCTTATTTTTGAAACCTGCTATTTTTGAAAATTCTAAAACTGGATCTTTATTAAAATTTTTAAAAATGCTTTTATTAGTAATTTGATGTCAATTCAAATTATCTTTACTTTGATTAATACGTTCATAATTTTTTATAACCTTTAAAACAGGCAATGGCTTTGCTTGATTTGTAAAAATTCCACTATTTCATCATGAATTACCAGTCTTAAAATCTTTTTGTTTTTGTTCATCAAGTGGTTCTGAATATATTATTCCTTTTCTAGTCGCTCATCCAGAATTATTAGATAAAATTCAAGCTGGTTCTCATCAGTAAATTCCAGTTTCGTTATCTGGTAATGCTTGTGAACTTGCTTCCATCATAGAATTTATTAAAATCATTTGAGTAGCAGCATCAGGGATATTGTAATATGAGTTTGGATTATGTTGTGAAGTAGTAATGTCTCCTGCCAAATTTGTTTCATCAAATGTTGATACTGCAGCAGTTTCTGAAACAAATGACGGTAAATTATATTCCCTTTTAATTAATGACATTACATCATAAAGAGTTTTGCTATTACCATTTCAATCAGGATGATGGGTAATAGCTATTCCATCTACTAAATTAATTAGGTCTCCTTCAATTAAATAAATATGCAATAATTGTTTTCATCTTTTTAAAGTAATGCTTCCATCTATGTGTATTGATTTAGAAATTTTTGCTTTTTTAGAAAGAGCAAAATCTTCAACTGCTTCAAGACCTTTTTTTAATAATCTTGAAGTATACTGATAATTTTTATATTGTGTATTTGATCTTTTTCAATTTCAAAAACTTCCGTTTGTAATTTCATTACCAATTTGGACTTTTGAAGGTATTATTCCAGTTTCTTTTTCAAATTTTATCAAGCTATCTAAAGTATACTGATAAATTCCGTTTTCCAATTCTTTTTCATTGGTAATGTCAACTCATTTTTTAGGTAATCATTGTCGACTTGGATCAGCTCAGAAATCAGAATAATGAAAGTTTAATAAGACATCATTGATTCCATTTTTCTTAGCCTGATTTGCTATCCAAATATTAGTATCTATGTCGTTATGTCCTCCACCATAGGTTTGGCCATTTTCATAAGGGTCATTTCAAACTCTTAATCTAATTGAATTAGCGCCATTGTCTGCGAGTATCTTGAATAAGTTTTCTTTTTCACCAGCAAAATTGTAATAAATTTTTTGCTCGTCATCTGTTAAATTACTATAAGATTTTACTTCTCCATTATCTAATGTACTCTGCTCAATAATTTCTGCATAAGAAGAAACATCAACACCTTTTATAAATTTTTCATTAGTAATAATTTTTCCATTTGCAGGAAAATCTTCTCTTAAAGATGATGGTGTACAACTACTAGCAAATGTAGCTAAAAATGATGTCAGCAAAATAAAGATTGATATCATTAATGGTTTCAATTTTATATTTTTCATATTTCTCCAAATTTATTTATTAAATTATACTACCAAATATTTTACTTAAATATTTTATTATTTAAAGAACTAACAAGTTAGTAAATGATAAAATAATAAAAATAAAAAGTTATGAAAATAAAAGAGGTTATGAAATGATTATTAATGAAAAACTTTTTGAAGACAATGTAGAAGAAGAATTGCAAAATTTGGGATGAGAAAAACTTACATATAAAAATTTTAAAAGAAAAGATTACTCTGAAGTTATTAATTTTGATATTTTAAAAAATTCTATTCAAAGAATAAATAATATAGATGAACAAAAAGCAGATAAAGTCATTTATGAAATTATCAAAAATGTTGACTCTTTTGAAAAACTGAATTTTAAAGGAATGCAATTTTTATTTGACGGAATAAAAATATATGATGAAAATGAAGAAAGAAACTTGACAATTAAATTAATTTCTGAAGATTCAAATCTAAATAAGTTTGGCTATTTTAGACAATTTGAAATAACAAACGGCGTCGATAAAAAAAGAATACCAGATATAGTTCTTTTCATAAATGGGTTACCAATAGCTGTATTGGAATTAAAACAACCATTAGGAAGCGAAGGATTAAATGAGGCATTTTTGCAGAATGAATCATTAAAATTTTTTAAACCTGAACTTTGATATTTTAATATAATAAATTTTGTATCAAATAGAATTTCAACCAAGTACGGTTCTACTACAGCCGGTTTTCGACATTTTTATGGATGAAACAAATGAGAAATAAGCAATAAAATGAACCCAATCAAAATGTTATTCTCACAAAAAAATATAATAGACATAATATTTAATTTCTCATTTTATTCTGATGATCAAAGTCCTATTAAATATTTGGCAGCTCCTCATCAAATAAGAGCAGTTAATAAAACTATTGAACATTTAAAAAATATTAAAGATAATCGTGGCGGAATAATTTGGCATACTCAAGGATCAGGAAAATCTGTGACTATGGTATTTTTAACAAAAGCAATTATAAAGCAATTCGGAACTTCTACTATTTTACTTGTTACTGATAGAAGAGATTTGGACCAACAATTATATAAAAGATTTTTAAATGCTGAAACATTTTTGCGAAACAAATCTAAAAATATTTCTTCAAGAAATGATTTAATTCAAGAATTAAATGACAAAAAGCATTTTGGTATTTATTTTTCAACTGTTCAGAAATTTGCTGAGCAGACCGGTATTTTGACTAATCGTTCTGATATTTTTATTCTTGTTGATGAAGCACATAGAACTCAAAATAATATTAACGGAGAAAGAAAGCTTTCAAGAGAGCAAGAAGAATTTATTATTAAATTTGGTTATGCAAGATATATGAGAGAAGCATTCCCAAATGCAAAAATAACAGGTTTTACCGGTACTCCTTTAATGGGTAACGAAAAAGATACGAGAAATATTTTCGGAGATTATATTGATACATATCCTATGAATCAAGCAGTTGAAGATGGTGCAACTGTTCCAATTTATTATGAAATGTGAAAACCAAATATCACACTTGACAAAAAATATTTAGAAGAAATGGATAAAATTCAAAGTGAATATAAAAATACTTTAGATCCAAACGACATAGCATCAGAGCAAAAAATGGAAGCATTATTAAAAGCAGTCAATAAGTCAATAATTTTTGAGGATAAAAAAATTATTGCAGCTAAAGCGGACAAAATGATTGAACATTTAAATAAAAGAAAAAGAATACTAAATGGTAAAGCAATGATTGTAGCAAATAGTAGAAACTCTGCATATGAATATTACTTAAATATAACTACAAAATATCCTGAATATAAGGATAAAACAATTTTAGTGATGACAACAGATTCTAATAAAGATTCAAAAGAAATGGCAAACGCAATAGTTCCAAAAAGTGACATGAATAAAGTTGCAAGTGAATTTAGAAAATCTGACTCAAAATATAAAATAGCAATTGTAGTAGACATGTGACTAACTGGATTTGATGTACCTGATCTTGATGTTATGTATATGGATAAAATTGTTAAGTGACATAATCTAATGCAAGCAATTGCCAGAGTTAACCGAACTTTTGAAGATAAAAAAACAAACAAGACGAAAGAATCTGGATTAATTGTTGATTATATAGGAATTTGAAAATATATTTCTGATGCTTTAATTCAGTATGCAAATGGTTCTGATACAAAACTTGATATTGAAATTGAAGATATAGAGAAAGCAAAAGAAAAGTTAAACGAGCTTTTTGAAATAATTGATAATAATTATATTGAGAATATCTTAAAATTTCCAAACCTTAACTTAAAAGAGCAATATCAATTTGTTATGGGTGCATATGACAAATTACTAGACGTTAATAAATTCAATACTGATGAAAAAAATAAATTTATCAAATTAGCAAGAAAGGCAAAAAGATTTTACAAAATATCTTACACAAACATTTCTGAAAGAGAAACATTAATTGCAAAATGCATAGAAACAATAAATTCATTAATTACCAGTTCTACAATTGGAAATGATTCAAAATTAACATGAACTATTGAGAGCGTTAAAGAAGCAATTCGAAAAGCTGTTATGACTGCAGATACAAGCATCAAAATTGATGAATCAACTATGACAAAAGATATTAATAAAGTTGCAAACATTTTAGAATCAGAAGCTGAAAAATTAGTTAAGTCTAGACCAAGAGTGGCTGCCCAATTATATGCAAATTCCATTCAAATGCAGATTGATGAAATTGCCAAAATTAAGCCATATTTTGCAAAATTGGCTTCTGAAAAATTAAAAGAACTAATCTTAGAATTGGAAAATTCTAGAGATATTGAAGAATTTATTGAATTTTTGATTAAGTTGTCAAAAGAAATGAAAGAAGAAAAAGATAAACCTTTAGAATTTGATAATATTGAATTGCAAGTTTTCTTTGATATCCTATCTAATGACAAGTTTTTACAATATAACAAAAGCTCTGAAACACTGAGAGCTATAGCTCAAGACCTTTGAGAAGCTATTCGCGAAAATAATACTGATCAATTCTTGTTTAATCCAATGGTTCAATCTAACATAACAACAACATTAAAAAAACTACTAACTACTAAATATCAATATCCACCAGAAGGTTTATATACATTATCTGAAAATTTGATAAAAGAAATAACAAATACAATAAAAACGAACAAAAACGCATTCAGAAAGGATGACTAAAATGGCAAAAAAAATTAAAGATATTGAAAGTAAACTATGAGAAGCATCAAACGTTTTACGTGGTAATACTTCAGCAGAAGAATATATGCATACAATTCTAGGAATTTTAACACTTAAATATATATCAGATAGAAACAAAGTTGCATTACAAAAAATATCAGACGAGGGTATGAAAATTGAGATGTTTTCTCCCAATGAATTATATTATTCTTATAAAACTTTTATTGTTCATGAAGAGTCTAAGTGAGAGTACTTAATGAACTTTTCAAATACTGAGAAAATTGGCGAAAAGCTTGATGAAGCATTCATGAAATTAGAATTGCAAAATGAAATTTTAAGAGGAATTTTTAACAAAAACTTTAATAGAGAGGGACTAGATCAAATTAAACTTGGTAATGTTATTAAAATATTTTCTGATGAAGATTTATCTGAAGAAGATAATGAAGATATGATTGGAAGAGTTTATGAATATTTCTTAGGCAAATTTTTTAAAGATCGAGGACAAAAAGGAGGAGAATTTTATACTCCTACATCAATAGTTAAACTTATGGTTAACTTAATTAAACCTTTAAAAGGAACAATTTATGATCCTGCTTGCGGAACTGGTGGGATTCTTGTTCAAGCTAAGAGATATATTCAAGAACATAAAGGTAAAATTGAAGATATCACAGTTTATGGGCAAGAGTATAATAATGTGACTTGAAAATTGGCAAAATTGAATTTGGTCTTAAATGGATTTTCACTTTTTGATACCGATGATAACGGTGTTTTGGGACAGACAAACGCTGATACTTTTACAAATGATCAACATAAAAATAAAAAATTTGACTTTGTAATGGCAAATCCTCCATTTAATATGAAAAACTGAGGCAGAGATGCTTTAGAAGAAGATATGAGATTTAAGTGAGGTTTACCACCTTCAGGAAATGCAAACTATGCTTGGTTATCTCATATGCTTTCAAAGCTTTCAAATCAAGGAAAAATGGCTATAGTTTTAGCTAATGGTTCATTATCTTCATCTCAAAAAGAAGAAAAAGCTATTAGAGAAAACTTTGTTAAAGAAAACAAAGTTGATGCTATTATTGAATTACCAGATAAATTATTTTATACGACTGGAATTCCTGCTTGTATTTGAGTATTTAATAATAAAAAAGTTAATAAAAATATTTTAATGGTTTCAGGATCAAATATTGAAGGTAATATGATTTCTAAAAAACTAAGAGAACTAACTGACGAAAATATTTCGATAATTCAAACCCTGTATGATAAACATTTAGCTGGTGAAGAAATTAACGAACAAGGATTAGCAAAAACAATTAAATTTACAAATTTAGTAGAAAATGACTTTTCATTTGTTCCGGGAAGATATGTAGAATCTAAAGAGGAAAAGATTGATAAAGAGCAAACTCAAAAAGATATTATGCAATTATCATTAGAATTATCAGACTTGCTTAAAGAATTTGACGAATTAAAACCAAAACTTCATGAGGCAATAAAAAAAACACTTGAATCTAAATAGATTTTAAGTGTTTTTTATTTTTTTATTTTACCAAAAGACTAACGCTCTTCTCAATTAAACTTTCCATATCAATAATTATTTTATTAATATTTTTTAAGATTAAGTCAATTTTCTTAATTTCAAATTTAGTTTTATTGATTTCAATGTTTAAAAAATCTTTTTTGGAAAGAACAGGCATTTTAGTTCCTTTGGATAATAAATTAAATGTTGATCATGAACTTTCATTTTTCAAATAATTTATTAAAGGAGTCAAATTTTTTTTGATTTCAAACTGAAAAAGAGTTCCATTAACATCAGCATCAAACGGAGTAATTCCTCATTTTTGTAAATAAGTTCTTATTGAACAAAAAATGAAAGTTCCCTCATTGCAATAAAAAGTATTTGTTTTATATGTATTTGGACTTTCCGCTTTTAAAATTAAACCTTTATTTTCAGAAAGCACTTTTGCAGAAATTTGCTTTATATTTTTTGGTTTCTCTCTTACTTCATAAAAAAAATCAATTATTCTTATTTTTTCATCAGACAACTCAATTTTTTTTATTAGTTCCAAAACTGTTTTATTTAAAGTCATAAATTTATTTTTCATTTTTTCAATAGGTTCAATAATATCAATTATTTTTTGTTGCTCTTCTAAAGAAGATAAATCAATTATTCAATTTCTAAAAGTATTTACATGTATTATGCTAAATACTGATCCCCCATCTGATATTTTTTTTATTTTATTTTTTTGAGTTAAAAAATAGTAAAATAAAAATTTATCTTTAACAAAATTAGGGTTGGCTTCAATCGATGTAATTTGTTGATTAAATCAAGACTCCACTTCAAGTATTCCTATATTCCCAATTGTAGCTGTTGTTGAAATTAAAATGGTTCCAGGCCTTTTTGCCTTATTTTTAGTTACATATCGTGAAGCGCGATTAGCTTCAATGTCTGAAGGACCTAAAAAGGGTATTTCCTTTTTTCATAAACTTTCATTTTTAGTACTTGGTGTACTGCCGTTTTGTATTATTGATATATCGCCTAGTTTATAAATAGCCATTAAAAAACAGTAAGTCTATAAAAACTTACTGTAAATTTTTCAATTTTCTTCTAATGATAAATTTAAATATCTGAAAGTTGTTTCAATTTTTTCATGCCCTAATTGCATCATTACCATCTTCGGATTTGCACCACCTAGTAGCATATGAGTAGCATATGATCTTCTAATTGAGTGTGGAGTAAAATTCTCTCCTAATATTTCCTTTACCCAAAAACGTAATGTTTTTGTTGTATATATAAATTCTTTTAATTGCTTAGTTGTATCATTTCTATGGAATATTTCTCTTACTTTATTTCCCTTACCAACAACTTTAATAGTTTTAGAATTTATTTCTAATATAGAATTTAGTTCTGCAGCTCTTATTCCTGTCTCAAACAAAAATCTGATTACAATTTTCTTTTGTTTTAACAATTCCGAATCTTCATCATTTATATTTGTTTTTTTTATCAAGAAATCTTTTTTAAAAACTTTCATATATGTCTTTGGAATTTTGGGCAGTTTCATTTCTTTAAAATTACCCAACCTTTTATCCTTGCTTCATTTCATGTATGAACAAATTACATTGTAATGTGTTCATACAGTATTTGGCGAACTAAAATACTTTAACATATGTTTTTTAATTCTCGCTATATTCACAAAATCGTTTTGATAAATACTTAAAATACTTTTATAAGTAGATATTGTGTTTGCAGAATAGTTATTTTTCTTTAAAAATTTTAAATACTCATTTTTTTTCATAATATACCTCCAAAATTTATTATCTTTTCTTTTTAATAAAATGATAAAATTACTATAAATAAAAAAATGGAGGTTTTTTAATGGCTATTTATAAACTTAATGAGATTTGTAAAACTGAACGTGGAAACGGCAGTTTTAAAAAGAACGATTTATCTCACGATAAAAACTTGGAATACTT
The DNA here is from genome assembly GCF_002843565.1 of Mesoplasma syrphidae. Lineage (NCBI taxonomy): Bacteria > Bacillati > Mycoplasmatota > Mollicutes > Entomoplasmatales > Entomoplasmataceae > Mesoplasma > Mesoplasma syrphidae. Next base: position 304,847 of record NZ_CP025257.1, on the reverse strand, counting down.
AGCACTTCATTACGGAAAAACATACAAACTTGAAATCATAGATAATGATTTTTCTTTTTTTGTAGATAAATCTTTTTTAAAAACTAATTCCCTGATGTCTAAAAATGATGTTTTCTTAATTTCTACTTCTGAAACAGTAAAGGAATTGGGTAAAGTAATTTTTTATAATGCTGACAAAGAAGGCATCTTAGGCGGAGAGCAAATAAAAATTATTCCAGATAACACAAAAGTTTTGAATAGATGACTTTTTTATTGATTAAAAATGAATCAAAATATTTTTGCAAAATTTGCTACAGGTATAAAGGTATATAGGTTTAAAAGGGCAGATTTTAGTCATATAGACATTTCATTACCATCCTTAGAAGAACAGCAAAAAATAATTGATATTATTGAACCTATTGAAAATTTATTTTTAAAATACAGTAATTGTATAAGAATTGATACTTTTAAAAATTGTGAAGATGATGTTAAGAAAATAATTGATATTATTGAACCTATTGAAATTGTAATTGCCAAGAATAAAGAAATTTTAAATTCATCAATAAAATTAATTGCACAAATTGGACAAAAATTAATAACAAAAAAAGCAATTGGGAAAAAGCTAAACATATATCAACAAAGAGAAGAAAAAATTGAAAAAGGAATTTATTCTCAAACAGCAGACATTGGAAATTTCAGCAACAAAATAAAGAAACAAGAATACTATTCCAAATTGCCTTCAAGAGCAAGATTAAAAGTACAATTAAATACGTTATATATTTGCAAATTATTAGGAGAAAGAAAATTTTTATTTTCGAATTCAGATAAAAATTTAATAATTTCAAATGGAATGTGAGGAATAAAAAGTGACTCAGACTTTAAGTTTTCAAATTTGTCATTTTTTATGTCTGATTATTTTTATAACAAAAAAAAGCTATTTTCAACAGGAACAACAATGGTTGGATTAAATGATCAAGGACTTAAAAAAATAATAAGTGAAGTCGAAATAATTCATGACCTTGAAAGCGAGACATTATTAGAAAAGCTATTTGAGACATTATCAATTTCCTCAAAAATTGATAATGAATTAGATAAGTTAATTAATGCCACAATAAAAATGCTTGTTAGATAAATTTAAAATGAAAAAGCAACTAATTTCTTTATATTTTCAACTTTTAGACTATAAAAAACTTTCTTAGATTTTTTTTAATAATATTAAATAAAAAATATAGTAGTAAAACAAAGTTTTATAATAAAGGTAGACAATCAAGGAGAATAAATATTTATGCCTAAAAGATACTATATAAAAGAAATAGCGAATAAATTTAATATTCCTGAATATTTGCTTCGCTACTATGATGAAAAAGGAGTCATTACAAAATTTAAGCGAGATGAAAATGACTACCGATATATGTTTGAAGACGATCTAATTTTTGTTAAAACAGTCCTTTGTTTAAAAAAAACTAATATGCCTTTAAAAGAAATTATAAAATATATTGAATTAGTTGATCAGGGAGAGATAACTTTAGAATCAAGGCAAGCAATGATTTTGAAACAAGAAAAAGTTGTTTTAAAAAAACAACATGATCTTGAAGAACAAATAGCTTTTATTAACTACAAAAAAGATTTTTATGAGCAAGCTATTAAAAATAAGAAATAAGGCAAATATCTTTATATAAAAAAATTTCACATTTAGCAGTGAAATTGTTTTTTAATTATTTAATACTCAATTTTATTTGTCAATTTGGCTTTCGCTTTGTTCAGAATAGCGAAAGCCAATAATTTCAATCTCACTTAACTTTTGGTCAATCATTTCAATTTCTGAACTACTAAAAACTAATTGACTGGCGCTAATATTTTCAATTAGTCGATTAATTTTTTTAGTTCCTGGAATTGGTACAATTCATTCTCCTTGAGCCAAAACTCATCCAATTGCAATTGCTGCAGGTGTTGTTTGCTTGGCGTTTGCTAGTTCTCTGACAAATTCTACAAGTTTCATATTCGCTGCTAAATATTCTGGATTATTGAAGCGAGGAATTGTATTTCTGAAATCACCTTCACCAAATATCTGTCCGGGTTTGACATGACCAGTTAGAAACCCTTTGCCTAGAGGTGAAAATGGAACAAAAC